>DKPS01000199.1 GCA_002471345.1 Saprospiraceae bacterium UBA7328 | reverse complement strand
TACCTTTAATTATTTTCCAAAAACCTGATACCATTTGTACTATACCTGCAAAACTCTTAGCTACTACTTGAAGTCCAAAAGATAATGTTCCACCAATAATCTTTCCTATCATTTTCATAACCTCAAGGAATCCTCCAGCAGAACCATCTCCACTACCTTTAAACATATCACTAAATATATCAAATACTGGTTGCAATGATTTTCTTATATTTCCAATAGTACCACTAATACCTTCAATCATACCACCTACAAAAGCAGCTACTCCTTTAAATGCCTTTTTTATTGCAGGCATATTATCTTCTAACAATTTCATAAATGCTTTAGCAAATGGTAAAAACGCTTGAGCTAATTGTAGGAATTGAGCTTTCATTTGATTTTGCATCATATCTATTCTCGAAGTTCGTTCACTTTCCAATTTTTGTTTCTTTATTGCATCCTTCAATTCACCTTTAGACATTTTAGATATATCTTTACCTGATTTGATTAAATCTTGAGCAGCTTTTAGTTCTTCTTTACTAGCATTACCCATTGCTTTCTTAATCCTTTGTTGATTAATCAAATCACCAATTGGCATTCCTGATGCTTTTGCCAGAGCTTCTTGTTCATAAACATTTAATTTGGTTAAATCACCTAATTTACTTGCCTGTTTAAGAACTTCTTGTTGAGCTCCAACCATATCTCCTTGAGCAGCTAAACCTCTAGCTCTACTTAGATTTAAGTTGGTACCTAAAATAGCACTTGCTTCTAATTCTGAATTTATACTATTTTCAAAATCTAATAAACTACCTGCAACTTGACCTGCTTGTTTTAATGAAGTACCAAATTTAGCGGCTTGAATTGCGGCGGCCTGTAATTGTTTAGGAGTTCCTTTAAAGTACTTATTTATTTCTTCAGAACTATTAGCTATGTCTTCCATAACTTTTCCTACTGGTACTTTAGCTAATTTTGCTGCTTCAATGGTAGTTCCCATCATAGCTTGAGCGGCATCACCTGATATTCCAAATTGATTTTGTAATAGTTTATTGGTTTTACCAATAGTAGATGCACTTATACCTAAATTAAAGGCCATTTTAAGTGAGCTTTTAACTACTTCATCACTTAGTTTTTCAATACCATCGAATTCTTTATATAATTCACCTGCTGCTTTAGCACCTGTCTCTAAATCTCCAGTTAAATGCATTACAGAACCAGCGGCTGATGTAATTTGTGATTCTAATCCTTCGAATTGATTTTTATTCATTCCTGAAGATTCTCGGAATGCTATGGTTGCTTTATCTAACGCTTGCATGGCATATAACCCAGCGGCTAATGCTCCAATGATTAGAAGTAATATAGCTTGAGGGCCTGCAAAAGCACTTAACATTGAACCACCTGCTGCCATAGCACCTTTACCCATGGCCTTCATGTTTATAGTAGCTCCTTTTAATCTACCACTTAATCCTTTTGTAAGACCTGCATTTTTTTGCATTTCTTCACCATAAGCGGCAACATACTTTTTAGTAGCACCACCAAATCCCTTTTTCAATGAGGCTGCTGCTTTATTTGCTGTTCCTTGAAGTAAACCACCAATAACAGGTATTTGACTTGTATATCCTGCTAATTTATCTACTCCCTCACCAAACTTATCATTTAAGTTCTGAGCTCTGTCTTTTACTCTCTCTATGGCTTCTTGTTGTTTACCATAAACAGATAAAGACATATTTTGTATTTCAAGAGTTTTTATAGCTGCGGCTGTTCCAGCTTTTGTAAATTTATTAGTACCTTTTTGCTTTTCATGTTCACCACTTTTGAGTTTATTAATCTCATCTTGGTTAGCTAATATTTCTTTACTAATAGATTCGGAATCACTTAAGGATTTGGTTGATTCTTGGATTTTCTTTATATAATCTTTGGTTTCTTTTTTAAGAGCTTTCTTTTGATTTAAAACCATTTGAATATTTTTCTGCAAGGCACCAACACCACTCGCTGATATCTTCAGTGCATCCTGATATTCTTTTTCTAATTTTACATCTTCTTTAGTAGCCATTTAAAAAGTCCCTATTATTTCATATTTAGAATTTGTTTATACGATGGTGGAATTTCTTCTCCGTTCTTTTGCATTCTTTCAACTTCATCTTGTAGTTTACTTAGAGCATTATCCAAATCACCTACAATTCTATTAAGTTTTTTATCTTTTTTAAGTTGACGAGAAAGAACTTTACCAAATACCCATCCTACCAAACCTTCATTCATGTTATGCTTTTTAGCTAAAGCATTAGAAATTTTGTTAGATTGTTTTTCTGTAATTTTCATATTATTATTTCCTATTTGTACTACTATAAATATAAGTCAAAAAAAAAGTGAGGAATTATTTCCTCACTCTTACATTTGGTCCTCTAGTAGAGGAAGTTGTTCTATTCTTACCTTCAGCAGATTTATTTTCTTTTTCTTTTGCATCAACAAGTTGATTATAGTAAAAGTTTCTGAGATGTACAGGTAATCTATATACTCCTTCTTGAGTAAATCCATTACCATAATAACACAATTCAAAAATCTGTTTATGAAGTAGAATTGAGTAATTACTCGGAAGGCCAAAAAAACCCGACACCCATCGGAATGGGCTTTACCTCCTTTTCACCCGTTTCTGGATTATCAAATTCAAATTCCATATTTACATCGGGTTGTACTTTTGAAATTTCTTTTCTAAATGCTCTTGTATCTCTAGTAAGAAACTGAGTGTTTATGAATTTGGTAATAGTTTGGGTAGATTCATCTCCATCAACAGAAAGAATCATATATCTATATCGTGTAGTTAATTCAGATGAAGTATCTTTTCCTGCTTTTTTATTCAATCTACTAAGTGCTCTTACATCAGCATCTATTTTTTTCTCATCTCCATGAGTTAGTAACTTGAATTCTAATTCGTTACCAGTTGTTGTTTTAAACTTATACTTATTTTCTGGTGATAAAGTATCAAAATCTATTTCTTTTGTTTGTACTTTTCCTAAATCAACAGATGTCTGAACATCATCTCCATATGAATCTGTCATTTGTACAACATATTCAGGTCCATAACCTAAAATACGAGCCGCTAACATTATAGCATTTTTATCCCCTAGTATAATATCATCAATATTAACTTTTTTATCTACTATAATCGACTCAAATAACTTATCAAGAACCACCCCCTTTCGAATAAGATTCTGTGAAGCAAGAATTTCTTCTTCTTTCGCAGTCATGTATTTTATTTCTATTTCTCCAGATGATAGGGGATTATCTTCTGGATAACATTTACCTTGTGATGGGAGTGTTATCACTTCGGTAGGAAAATCGTAATTTGCCATATAACTTTTATTTTAATTGTTCGTATATAAATATATAACTTTTAAAAAATTAGAAAATAAGACACAAAAAAAGTTCTCACTAAGAGAACTTTTTTCTATAAAAATAATTTTGGAGGAATACTAGAATTCTAAGATAGCATAATCATATGATAATGTTAACTCGATTGAAGTTGGTTCATTTGATGACCAATCTAAACTACCGAAGTTAGCAGAGTTGATAAATGCACCTTTAAGAGTCCATTGTTCAATCTTATCACCAACAGGTCCTAATAGATAACATTGGATATCTTTCTTATAGAAATCCGCATATCCATCTCTACCTGTAATTGATTCATGAGAAGTTCTTACCCACTCCATAACTGCCTGTGCACCTGATGGTACAATTGGGTCATAAAGTGTCATGGTAACATCAGCCCATTCACCTTTTCCTTTAAGTTTTCTTTTAACGTTGATGTGGTCCAAGGTAACAGTTTCAAATGAAATTGTTGGTCTTGTAGCTACTTTTATAAGATATGAAGGAATACCATCTATTTCCATGATGAACCGATTTTGCATCTTTGGTTCAAAGTTGGTATAAAACATATCATTAAATTCTAATACTTCTGCCATTTTGTTTTCTCCTAATTTATTCTACTATAAATATAGTTCTTTTTTATTTTTAATTAATTACGCCGAGAACGAAGCTCCAGTTGGTAAGATGTTGAAGTCTAACACGATGAATTCAGCAGTTTTTGTTGGTTGTAAGAAAATCTGTCCAGCCAATATGTTTCTGTCGATTACATCAGGTGTGTT
>DKPS01000130.1 GCA_002471345.1 Saprospiraceae bacterium UBA7328 | reverse complement strand
TAAGCAGGTTTTCGAGTCATCTCTTCATCAAAGATATTTGGACTATTAGGACTTTTCCATTTGAAGGGAGGTATGGCATCCATCCAGTTGCTTTTATCCGTGAGGCCCCATAATGTTACCCCTTTGCAAGCTGGATCATCTATGCAGATTTGTACTACATTTTTATATTGATCACCCTGCGCATTATATGGGTCATTTTCATTTCCAAATAGCAAAAGCCTCATGTCTAATTCTGTTATCTCCACATCAAGGCCAAGCTCAGCAATCGATCGTATATACTTTTTCATTCCATCTAGATCATGGATATGACTAATATGATGAGATTGTAAGCCTACCCCATGAATTGGGACTTCTTTGGCAACCAATCGTTTTAATAAATTTAAAAATTCTTTTGCTTGAGTACTTGAGTAATTTACTATTTGCTCATTAAGATAAAGAGCACAGTCAGGGTCTACTTTATGAGCTTCTCTAAATGCATATTCGATATACTCTTCACCCATTGCCTCAGTGAATATGCATGAGTAGAGCCCTTTTGATCCCATCGGTTCATTAACTACGTCCCATGAAACCACTTTCCCCTTAAAATGCCCCATTACGATTTTAATATATTGAGAGATAATGGCTTTCATCTCTATTTCTGGGTCAGTTGATTCTTTTACTTGATCTATCCATTCTACAGGATGAGTCATACCCGGATATTTACCCCATATCAGAGTATGCCCTCTCAATCTCATATCATTCTTTTGAGCAAATTGAACTATCCTATCAGCATCTGAAAAATCGAATTCCCAATTATTAGCATCTTTTAGAAGAGAGCCGGGCTTAAAATGATTTTCCGCTACCAAAGAATTGAACTCTGTAGAAATCAATTCTTTATATTCAGAATTTGGAGATGTAGCCACACCGATATAGAATGGAATTGAATCTGCTAGAGTTTTTAATGAAGTAGATTTGATTAATGTAGAAACTTCATCATTTAGATAGGTTTTATCATATTCTCTGGGCCAATAAGTATATATGGAAGTCACAATGCTTGTTAAAATTACAAGTCCATTGAGCATCAATAACCTCCTTCTAGTTTTTTTATGTCTTCTGGGCCAAATTAACCACGCTATCAATATCAATAGTGCCAAAGAGACTGCAATGATTTGAGGTTTAAAAAGTTGCCAAAGAATTCCCATTAAAGGTTAATATACCTATTACTTCATCAATAACTCCATTTCATCCTTAAATAAAATACATTGGCTTGACTGCCGTATCCATTAGCCCCGTCTTGCAAAACCAATTGCCCTACAAGGTCTACATCCAAATTGTTAGCAATGGAGTAGGAGAGAGTAGGGCTGAGAAAAATAGGACGACTTTCAACTGGAGAATAGATAAAAGCAAAACCTCCATTTATCAAAGGAGTAATAGGAATGGTAGTTTGAATAAAAGTGGACCATTTATAGGGGTAGAGGTTTCTAGCAGATAAATCAAAAGAAAAAATATTAGAATTGGATTGATTGTTTGAGGAATCATTGAAAAGCAACCCACCAATGAAGTAGGTACCATTTCCCAAGGAATAATCAAAACTTGAAGTTATAGCAAATGCATTATCAACTTCATCAGATGTAGAATTAAACCAACTGAATTCCCCTTTAAACCCAACGTCACTTATGCTTCCTGCCCAACCTCCACCAAGGACAACATCTTTACCACTCCATCCAGCTAGAATCTGATAGTCATAATTGTTTTTATTGAATTTGTAGAGTCCCACAGCGACAATTTCATTGGTATCTTTAAAAGCTTTAATAGCAAATTCAATACTTCCAGCAAATCCGATAAAATATCGCACCCTCAGTGCATCAGATCCAGGTCTTTCAGCATAATCAAAATCAGTGAAAGAATATGCATTAAATAAATCATTAGGATTCCATAAAGTGTTAATACCCCAATTTATGCGTTGTCTACCCAATCTTACTTCAAGGTTCTCTTTTGTGTATTCTAGATATGCTCTATCTACAATACTATGAAGCAATATATTCTGACCAGAATTGATCAAAGTCATATTGATTACATCATTGCCACCTTCAGTTAATAAATTTCCATAACCTGGTTGGATTCTTGAAAATTCACCAAAGAATAGTCTTGTTCTTAGCCCACTTTTGAATGTGATATTGTCAGATATGTAGTAATCGAGATTGAGCCTGTGATGAAGGAAATTGTCAGTTATGGTTTGTCTAGGTTGTCCTGGTGCCAATGAGAAATCGAAAAGACCTTGTAAAGATTTAATGTAACCGTTGATATGGATCTTAGATTCTTTTTCTTCAGATTGAGAGTAGATGATGGTGGAACTTAGAATTATTAAAATGAGCAATAGTTTTCTCTTAAAATCTAATTGTAAGCTTTTCACATTGATGTTTTGTCTTTAAATGAATTCAGAATTTCATAATATCTTTTACCTCTATTGTCTAAACTATCTTCCCATCCACCAAAGTAATCACCCTTCTTGCACGATCAATAACTCTCTGATCATGAGTACTGAATACAAATGTCATTTTTTCCTTTTGATTTAGTTCTAACATCATATCCAGAAGGTTCGCCGTAGTAGTAGAATCGAGATTAGCTGTAGGTTCATCTGCTAAAACGAAAGTAGGATTTGATGCCAATGCCCTTGCCACAGCTACTCTTTGTTGTTGCCCACCTGAAAGTTCTGACGGCCTTTTGTCCATTTTGTCACCCAGGTCTACAGCATTCAGAAGTTCTTCAGCTCTTTCAGTTCTTTCTTTGAGGTTTCTATTTTGTAGCACCATTACAAATTCTACATTTTCTTTGGCTGTGAGAACAGGAATGAGATTATAAGCTTGAAAAACAAAACCAATATTATCCCGTCTAAAATTGATCATCTCATTATCCTTGAAGGATGAAATATCAGTGTTGTTTATTATTATGCTTCCTTTATCAGGAGTATCTAGTCCTCCTATAATGTTGAGCAAGGTTGTTTTTCCAGATCCTGACGGCCCTACAATAGCCGTGAATTCTCCTTTCTCTATACCTAAATCCACTCCTCTCAATGCATGTACAGGAATTTTATCGGGATTGTAAGTCTTGTGTATGCCTGTTGCTTTTATAATCTCCATGGGTGAATTTCTAAATTTTACGCATTGCCTCTATTGGTTTCAGATTAATTGCTTTGATAGCCGGATAAATCGAGGCTAAAAGAGCAGTGAAAACAGTAGCTGTAGATAAAGAAAAATATAATTCTGTAGGTATATAAGATTTGATCAAAGTGCTCATGCCAAACTGTTCCATACCATCTGAAAAAGCAGAAAGGTCCACTCCATGTTTACCAAAATAAGTTATTGATAACCATGATAATATGAGCCCAAAAGGAAGAGCAATAATTCCTAACATTAAGGTTTCAAAGACTATCATAAAGAAAACTCTAGTCTTATTCATTCCTAATGCCATCAGCATTCCAAGTTCTTTATTACGCTCTAGCACAGCCATGAGCATAGTGTTAATGATACCAAAAATGAGAGCCAGCATGAAAATGGTAATGAATATGCGGTGTGATACTTCCATCTGTGATTCATACAGATTCGCATCTGGGGAGATTTCTTTATAATCTTCAATAAGTAAATGAGGGAATTGGTTTTGTATATCAGACTTTACTTGTGCCAGTTCTTTAGAATCGTCTAAAAATACCGCTATCTCATGGCTGGCATTGGGTAATACCAAGAGACGATTGAGATCGGTCTGCTTTATCATAACAAAACTTTCATCATAAAGCGTATTTGCTGTACTGAATAAGCCAATAATTCTGAATGAACCAGCTACAATATCTCCTTGAGCATTTTGGAACTGCAGAACCAGTTTTTTACGAATTTTCAGTTTTAATCTTTCGGCCAATTTCTGAGCAATTATGATTTCATTCTTTTTATTCTCGGTGAAGTATTTTCCTTCTACTATTTTTTGATCAATATGGGATACTTGGCCTTCTTTTTCAGAATGAATTCCTTTTATCATGGCCCCTCGAGCCCCTCTACTACTGCGTACCATTCCATTGACTAAGGTCCTTTGTGTTGCCGAAGATTGATAGGACTGATTATTAATGTATTGGAGAACAGACTCTGTGTTTTCAAGAGTAAACTCTACTTCTTGATCTTCTTTCCAATCGGGATTGTGAATTTGTATATGAGAGCTCTGATACCTAATTGTATTATCTACATAAGTGGTGATGAGCCCATAAGAAAAAGAAAGCATAAAAAGTATTGACCATATACCCACAAGTATAGATCCTATGACCACCCAACTACGAGTCTTATTCCGCCAAATGTTACGCCACGCTATGGATAAAATCATTTTCATCTAAGCCCTCATGGATTTTACTGGATCAAGTCTCATGATGCTATAAAGGGCATATAGCGCCATCAAACTTGTCAAAATGAAAATGAAAATTGCTTGATTGGCAAATATGTCAAATTCGAAAGCAGTCGGTAGGTCTCCGCTCATTCCAAATTTTTCAAACGCCTCGGTAGCATCACCTGCCATCATATCCACAGTAATAGGATTCACTTTCAAATAATATATTATGGGCATACTGATAAGGATTCCTAGTGCAGATCCTAGAAAACCTAAAATGATAGTCTCTATCCATACGGTCAAAAATAACTTCCATCGTCCCATACCAATGGCAGTAAGAACTCCGAATTCATAACTTCTCTCTTTGGTCATCATGAGTATGGTGCCAAATAATGCAAAAGCTATTAAGAGGTAAAGAATTCCTAAGGTGATATATCCTCCTGCTTCATCCAATTGTCTTGCTTCTATAAGCTCTGGCATAAGTTCTTTCCAGGACATGAATTCATATTCTTTATTGGGTAGGATGAGGGTTTTGAGCTGACTCATAGCTTCTGGTAGCTCTTTCTTATCATCCATATTGACTGCAATAGTAGTCGCTAAGCCTTCAGCCCTATAAAAGGTTTGTGCACATAGGATTGGCATGAGTAAGAGTCGTTTGTTAAGGTCAGGAAGTGCAAATTCAAAGATTCCAGAAATTGGGTATTTCCCAGCTGCATTCACACCATGATAACCCTGGGAGATGAGAACTAAAGTGTCATGGAGATGCAGACCTAATTTTTCTGCAAGTCCACTTGCCACCAGCACAGAATTGTCATCAAATGATAAATATTCTCCCTCAATCAGTTTGTCTTTGACATTAGTGAGACGATTTTCTTTTTCAGGTGATATGCCTAATACTAATACACCAGAAGTTAAATCTCCTTCAGAAGCTAGAGCAAATGATTCAATACGAGGAACTAAGTCATTAATTTCATTGATTTGAGATGGAATATTATCTACTATGGCTTTATAAGGAATAGCATTCTCAATGCTTTGATCGTCCCAATATCCATTTTTATGAATTTGTGCATAACCAAAATATGTTTTCACGGCGCCATCAACGGCAGAATCCCAAACACCTGCCTGAAATGAACGCATAAATGCAGACATAAAGACAGCAAATGCAATAGCTGCTAATGTAATGAAGGTCCTTCTTTTATTTCGCCATATGTTTCGCCATGCGAGGCTGAGGATCATGAATTTTTATTCCATAAGTAATAGCTCAAGGTCGTAATTTTTTAAGTCGAGAGGACATAAAAGAATTTTTTAGAATAAGTCTAATTAACTTATCATATTAAATAATTATTTAATATGATATAGAAATGATAAGAATTTTTCAGATCACCTCACCTTCTGCATATTCCTCACAGAAAAGAAGGATTCTTTGATTGGCTTACTAAAATCAAGACTCAAGTATTCTATTTTAGTCATATGGCCTTCTTCATCTGCGGGTACCATTTCCATAATCCGGGGTAATATTCTGCCTCCCAAATCGGTAATTTCTTTAGCGGTCATAGTGTTAACTAAGTAGTCATCCTCATCATAAAACTCAGTCTTAAGTTGGAGGTAGTCTTTGTGATCTATCCAAGTAATAACTTTTCCCCATACCACAGCTGCATCATCTTTTGGAGTTAAAGTTATTTCCCAACAGGGGCGACCTTCTAAGTCATCCTCACCTGTGATCTCATGAGTATAGTCCACAACCATGGATGACTGTTTTACCAAGTCGTCATTAGTAAAATCCGACCCCATCCAACTCTGCGACATCATGCTTGGTGGCATTTTAATAGTCCGATCAATTGACGGTTGCCAGTTCCACATTTCTTTGAATCTTTTTAAAAATGCTGTGCCTTGATCTCTAGCTGGTTCAGTTACTAAAATCAATGAGAGATCATCTTGATAAGACCACATTTTCATGGTAGTTTCTCTGGACCAATCAGGTCGAATTATGCTCATTTTCATTTCACCTTGACTATAATCTCCTCGTTGTTTTTTGTCAGCTTTTTCTATGATGTCAATTGCTGTATGGTTCTGTGACTGTCCAATTTGAGGAAAAGATGAAAAAACTAAACAGAATATTGAAATCTGTATTTGGACTTGAATGTGTTTCATATGTTGCGAGAATTACTTCTTTGATTTGTCAAAAATATCTAATCATACCTTATTCTAAAATACGATTCTTTAAAATGACTATAAAGATTAATTCTATTTTGTTAAACTTATCTCAATTTTAAAATAGTAAATAAAAATTTTAAAACTTACTAGAACATCTCCCTTTGCCTTGATACACCGAATCGAATCTTTGTACTTTAAATTTAAGCTTTGATTATATGGCCGATATAAAAATTTGTCATTTTTTTGATTCTCTTAGATAAATATCAGAGAATATGTAAGACCGCCAATTGCCTATTGTGAAACAATGGGAATAGTAGGGTGCATTATATCAACTAGGGATCCTTTTTGTGCAAATTATGACGTTTAAATAGTATGCTTATTAAATGTCCGAAATATAAAATGGAGTATTACATGAATCCCATAACCATTTATCTATGAGACAAATTGCTTCTATTTGCATTCTTTCTTTATTGATTTCATGTAAATCAGTTTTAGTTTATACAGATGTAGATTCACCTGTTTTTTATGATAATGATCTAAGTGGTTTTGATTATTTACCCGATGAATTAATCAAAGTAGTCACTTACAATATTCACTATGGTATACCACCTGAAGAGGCTCTAAAAGAAATTAAAAGTCATTCACTTTTGGATGATACTGACATTTTTCTTTTGCAAGAAATGGATGAGGTAGGGGTGAAATATCTCGCAGAAAATTTAGGTCTAAACTTTGTGTATTATCCAATTACCAAAAATGACAAACTCGATTTGAATTTTGGCAATGCAGTCTTATTAAAGAGCAAGATTTTAGAGCATAAGAAGGTGATTTTGCCCCATGAGAAAAAGGGCAATGGCAGAAAGCGACACGCAGTTTTTTGTAGGACTGAGATGAATGATCAAACCTTATGGATATGTAATGCCCATACTGAGACAACCGTAATGAGAAGAAATAAAAGACTGAACCAGAGATTATACATTATGAATTATATCAATGTGAATATACCTGATAATGAGTTTGTTATCGTGGGTGGAGATCTAAATACCTTCTTCAAAAGAGACCTTATGAACACAATATCCAAATTTAAAGAAGGTGGATATACTCATGCTTCAAAAGAGGTCAATGGTACTGCAAGAGCTATATTCAATATTTTTAATCCCACTTTGGATCATATTTTCATTAAAGGGCTAGAAGTTATATCCTCTGGGAAAGAAGACAGATCACTATTGAGTGATCATAAACCTGTCTTTGTTGAGTTGAAAGTGAAATCAATCGAATAACCTTCTTGATTGGTCAAAATCAAATCATTTATACTTCATTCTACACTTAAATTGATGATGTAGAGAATTATTGAATACCACAAATGAGAAATAATATCAAAAGAGAAAGTATTGCTTTTGCCGCATTCATTACAGCTTTTATTGTTCTATTGGTCCTTTTGATAGGGTACGGAAATAAATATCAAAATATCATTCCTTTTACTGGATTCATTATCATTGTCTCTATGTGTGTATCTCCTGTTTTTCTAAACCTTGAGAAATGAAGTTGAAGTGGATAAGGTGGATATTTATCCTTATTGGGGTCCTCTTATTCATTTTTTTATCCGTTTTGTCTCATTGGAGCCCACAGAAAACTGACTCTATTTATAATAATGAAGGTCAGATTATAGAGAATTCCATAAGTAAGATTGAAAATATTGAGATCAATGGAGTTTCTCAGAGGGTTGTAATCAGAGGATGGGATAAAAACAATCCAGTATTGCTTCATTTACATGGTGGGCCTGGGAATCCTGATCGGCCATTCATAAGACGACTTAATGCTCATGTAGAAGATTTATTCACAGTTATATACTGGGACCAAAGAGGTATAGGAGGAAGTTATCATAAGGATATTGAGCCTCACAGCATCTCACTTGTTCAGATTGCTGATGATGGTATTGTTATTTCAGAATATTTCAAAGAACGGTTCAATAAGGACAAAATTTACATTCAAGGACATTCTTGGGGTACGGCTGTTGGAATAACAATGGCACAAAAAAGACCTGATCTTTTTCATGCCTATATAGGTATTGGCCAAATGGCTTCTTCAGCGAGGAGTGAAAAAATATCTTATCAGTATGCTCTTGAAGAGGCCCATAAAGCCCATAATGAAAAAGATATAAAAGTGCTGAATGATATTGGAAGTCCTCCTTATCTAGAGGAGAATTGGATTGAAAATATGCTTAAACAGAGACAAATATTGTGGAAATATGAAAACCCAGAAAACCCAGTAGAACAATCTATGTTTCAAATATATATGGTATACATCATGCATCCGGAGTATTCCATATTTGATAAGATTGGGATGCTCAAAGGAGCAGGTTTGGCTATGAAATATCTATGGGATGATGCTATGAACATTGATTTTTTCAAGACTGTTCCAAATTTAGACCTTCCAATCTACATCATTCAAGGTAAATATGATAAGCATACTTCCACTGTAGTGGCTAAGACTTACTTCGATAGTTTGAATGCTCCTTTGAAACAATATTTTGAATTTGAAAAGTCAGCTCACGCTCCACATTTTGAAGAATATAATAGATACAAGAAGATATTAAGAGAAGAAGTTCTGAAATTGAATTAGTCATCTTTTTAGGACCATATTACCCTTGTGTTTTTCTATTATTCTCAGCATCTTATTTTGATCTTTTATGAGATTATAAGGATGATCTTCAAAGAATCGTTCTAGTTCAAAACCTTTGGAAACAGCTATATCTATATATTTATAAAAGTTGTTCAGTTCGCCCATCAAGAGATAGGCTTCTGCTTTTGTAGAGTAAGGAAAACCAGCTTCTGGATTAATATCAATTGCTATATCCACATAATAGAGTGATGAATCATATTGCTCCACCATATATTGTGACATAGCTA
>DKPS01000149.1 GCA_002471345.1 Saprospiraceae bacterium UBA7328 | reverse complement strand
CACTGGGTTAGAAAAGAAGACGATCAATTTCAGGGTGCTATGCAAGCGAATTTCCAAAGAGGACATGGAGACTACATGGGAATTGCAGGAAACCTAAATGATGGGGCAGCTCCTACAGCTCCAGTAGAGTCTTATTGGCCAAATGATTTTGGTTTGTATCATATGGCCGGAAATGTTTCTGAATGGGTACAAGATATCTATCGACCACTTTCTTTAGAGGATGTTGCAGACTTTAGCCCATTTAGAGGAAATGTTTACAAAACCAAATTAACTACATCTCTTGGTACCAATGATGCCATGAAAAATGACCGTGTAAGGTACGATGTTCATGGAATGAGAGAATACACAGAAGAATTTGAAAGAGTTAGATATCAAAGAATAAAAGGTGGTCAGGCTCATGGTGATCCCGCAAATGACAACCATCATGTTCCAGGAGCAAATATGAGACTAACAGACGAAAAATCAGGATTTGTTGCGCTTCAATATGATTTAGATTCTATAGTAGGTGTAAGTGGAAAAGAAGGATGTTCAAATAGTGCAAATTACGAAAGCCCATTTGGATCTTCTGAGTCTTCGGACGATAGTGGTGATGATGATGATTCGGGAGATTCGGGAGAAGAAGAAGATAGTGGTGATGATGATCCGTTTGGAGGAGGTGATGATGATCCATTTGGAGGTGGTGGTGATGATCCATTTGGAGGAGGTGATGATGATGCCGGCGGTGATGATTCAGCTGATGATGGTGCTTCAGTTGAGACAGAAGAATCAAGTGCATCATTCAAAATCGAATCTGTTTCAAATGGAGGTGAACCTAGCTTTAAAATAAGTGAAGATGGTACAATTTGCTACGATAAATTATTACCTCCAGGAGTATACACAGTAATGATTTCTGCAACAGTAAAGGATCCTGCAGGGGCAGATTACGTTTCTAAATTTGAAGTACTCTTCAACATGTTGGCCAAAGCACCACCTGTATTTTCAGGAACAAAAAAACTAGTTTCATCAAGAAATGCAGCTGAATTCAGAAATGGATATGAACCAGATCCACTATATATTTCATCAGGGAAAAACTTATATCAAGAAGGATCTCAATTCAGAAAAGAATTAATCTTATTAAGTCAAGTTAATGCAGTTCTTGACTCTGCCATCCACGAGAAAAACAATCTTCATTCAACTCAAAGTTCAAGAATAATTCAAAATGATTTATTTCACAATAAAAAAGGAGTCTTAGGTATCGACAACCTAAATAGAATCTTTAGAGATGAAAGAGGTTCATATCTTGAAGATCCTGCAGTTACAAATATGGTTACGATGTTAAGAAATGGATTAACTGAGTATGTAGTTGAATATGAAGGGCAAATGAGATACAGAAAAGTCCTTATGGAAGAAAATATTGGTCGATTAAATTATAGAAAAGATGATTACATTGATTATTTAGATGGTGATATTGAGTCATCAATTTTCTTTGATGGTGAAGCTCCGGTTACTGGTGATTCACCTGGATATGAAAGACAAAAAGGAATAAATGCTGGTTTAAGAGACCCTAAGTTAGTTATGTACCAAAGTGAATACGAAAGATACAATTTAAATGGTGAGGAAATACAAACAGATGGTGCATCTGGTAAGAAATCCTATCAAAAAGGATGGCCAACTACCTTAATTTCAGATAGATCTCGAGTATACAAAGGAGGCTCTTGGGAAGATCGTGCATATTGGATGGGAACTGGAACAAGAAGGTTCCTTGATGAAAGACAGTCAACAAGAAATATTGGCTTTAGATGTGCTATGGACAGAGTCGGTAGCCCTACCGGAAAAAATTACGGTAAAAAGAAAAAAAGAAAATCATAAAAATACAGGCCTACAATCGTAGGCCTTTTTTTTATATGAAAAATTTATTTGAATATTTTTATAAATGCTCTGGAGTATTTACTGATACTAGAAACATTTTAAAAGATGGCCTATTTATAGCGCTTAAAGGAGACAACTTTAACGGAAATAAATATGCCGAATCAGCTATTGATAAGGGTGCTCTTTATGCAATTGTTGATGAAGTTGAATATGCAAATAACACAAATATCTTTCTTGTAGATGATTGCTTATTGTTCCTTCAATCATTAGCCAACAACCATAGAAAAAAACTTAATATTCCTATTATTGGAATAACAGGCACCAACGGAAAAACAACATCTAAAGAGTTAATAAATGCTGTTCTAGAGACTCAACTTAATGTTCTTGCTACCAAGGGTAATTTAAATAACCACATTGGCGTTCCATTAACACTTCTAGATATCAATACAAATCATGACATAGCTATAATTGAAATGGGAGCTAGTAAACCTGGTGACATTAAGGAATTATGTGAAATTGCAGAGCCAACTCATGGAACGATAACAAACATTGGAAGCGCCCATATGGAGGGATTTAAAACATTTGAGGGGGTTTATAAAACCAAAATGGAATTGTTTGATTTCATTAATGAAACAAATGGAATATTTACATTCAATGAAAATGACTCTGTTTTTGATAAACTTGAAAG
>DKPS01000038.1:676-10315 GCA_002471345.1 Saprospiraceae bacterium UBA7328 | reverse complement strand
ACACGACGGACTTAAAATCCGTTGGCCCGAACGGGCCGTGCGGGTTCAAGTCCCGCTCCGGGTACCAATGCAGATTGAGTCAGATAAAACCCTATAGACATTGGTGTTTTATGTATATATATTGTATTCCATTAAATTTGATCGCAATTATATTGGTCAAACGAATAACCTTTTTAAAAGACTGGAACGACACAATAATAGATATGTAAAATCTACAAAAGCGTATATTCCATAGGTTCTCATATACCATGAAAATTTTCAAAGTAGATCAGAAACCATGAAGAGAGAAGGATATTTGAAATCTTTAAAGTCAAAGAGATATTTAGAAGAATTGATAGATTCGTCCCGATAGAATCGGGATGGCTTCTTCACCTTGCGGGTTCAAGTCCAGTTCCGGGTACTTTTTTTTGAAAATCGAATTATTCTAAATCTGGTATCAATTCAATTGAGATACCAATTTGCTCCTCCGGCAATAATCTTTTCCTTATAATAATTAAGAGTTTTATTAAAACCACCTTCGGTTTCAATTTCTATTAAGTTTATGATTTGAGTCTCGAGATTTTTAAATGACTCCATACTTCTTGTTAACCCACCAGGTTTGTTTCTAAGATTCCAAAGTCTCTTATGTTCATCTTGAATGTCTTCTAACCTGTTTTGCATAATGGTGAGATATTCGATTCTTTCAGTAGGTGACCAATGTTCTTTTTGTTGACTATAGTTTCTTATTTCTGCTCCTAATCGAACCATTTGAATTCCATTCTTTAACTCGTTTCTTATTACTTTTTTATTATCTGATTGTTGATTAATATTTGATTCATTTACATTTTTATTAAGTCTTATCTCTAAGCTATTGAGGTGATTATTCAATTCATCTATTTGAAACTCTTTTTTATTTTCAAAGCGAGATTGAATTCGATGTACAACATCTGCTCCAGCCAGTTCAGGTAGTTTTTTCTCAATGGCACTATAAATTGTGTTTTCCAAAACAGGGTTGGAAATACCAAATTGATAGGCCATGAAATTGTGACTCATATTGGGTAAGTGGCGATCTTCAAAATGGTAAGATCGGCCCATTTCCATAACAATGTTACCTATGTCTTGATCCTTATCTTCAATCATATGTACATTCAGATATTTTTCTAACGAAAGACTTCTTGATGTGGAACTATTCCAACTAATGGCCCCAGCATATGCTATACCAGGAAAACTAACAGGCAAATATTGCCAATGACCCATATCTCCCCAATCCGTAAGCAACATGCCTTTTGCACTGTTTTTAATACCGCTCAAAATTGCATTTTCAATATTCCCAAGCATATTGTCTGTCCTTCCAGTGAGTGTCATCCAGCTACTGGTGCCTGGGCAAACTAAGAAGTCTAAACCTCTTTTTTTTATTCGAGCTGTATTTTCATCGAAAGGGTGTTCCTTCTCATATCCCCATTCTAGTACAGTTATATCATTAGGTAATTGGTCCAAAAGTTCAGGGTGTTTCCCGATGATATCTCCCCACATCCAGAATTCTTTATCATGATCTTTTACTATTTCAAAGATTTCTAATACATAATTAAGGTAGATTTGACCTACACCAATTCGATCAGCTAATTCTTTGTTGTTACAATGCCCTAACTCAAATGGTTCATCAAGATTTACATTGAATTTATCAGAGCTGAAATGAGGTAATAGGTCTTGAGTCATTTGTTTTATTAACTCAATGCTTTTTGGGTTAGATGGGTCAATAGTTGTTTTCATTTTTCTCATTGGCATAACCTCGAAGCCTTCTGGGCATTCTGCCAAATTTTCAAATTCAGGAGTTTCTAACCAAGCTTGCATATGCCCAAGTGAATTTTGATTGGGAACAAGTTCAATGAACCGATCTTTACAATAGGCGTCTAATTCTTGAATTTCTTCTGGAGTTATTGGTGTTTCTGTATTTTGCCAAAGATGTTTAAAACTAGGATATCCAAATGAAAATCCTTCCACATATAATTCCAAATGATTGTATTTGAGCATAGAGAGTTGATCAACTAACTCCTTCAGTGTATGCCGTTGAGGTACCTTGTCTCTGCTTATATCATGCATGAGGCCCCTAATCCTTAAATCTGGTTCATCTTTAATTGTAAGGCAATTTATTGTTGTAGGAAATTGATTTTGTAAATGATGTAATGTGACCAAGGCATAATAAGCCCCAGATTTAGTCTTGTATTTGATTTCAATATTAGTCGGGTTAATATCGAGGTCATATCCTTCATCGGATAAAGATTCTTGATATAAAAAGTGAATCTTTGCTCCTTTTATGGCTGACTCTGAATTAATTAAAAGTCGATTTACCCACTCTGTAGCAGTTGGAATATTGGAGGATATTTCCCAATTTGATGGCCAATCGAATTGACCGTTTTTCCAAAAATATTCTTTGGGTGTAGGTAATAAAGACAGTTCACTTTCGGCATTATGATCAAACTCGAATTGAAAGAAAGGTTTATTATTCTTGGGGAAATTGGATTGAGCGGCTTGCAATTCACTATTTGCACTATTATAATTTGCATTAAAGAATACTAAAACTCCAATGACAATAACCAATATAGCGAATAAGATATATGTTAAGAATTTAAAAATATTTTTCATCTGATTAATTTATGCTCGTCCATTGATTTGATGAAAGTGGTTATTTATAACTCTAGAATTTTTAGAGTAAAAAATAAAGATTAATTGGTTTCGATTTCTAGATATTTGTCCATCTGATTCCAGAATAAAATCAATGTATTTAATATGTGATTCATGTTTTCAAAACCTTAATGCACTAATACTAGTAATTATTTTGAATATAGAGCGAGCCAAAATTAAATAAAGCGACACTTTTAATCGTAGATTGGTATAGTAGGAAATGGAGATTTGTTCCTGACTTAGCCGTTCATTTATAAAGATCATTTAATGAAAGATTATATAGAAAAAATACCTAAAGCTGAACTTCATATTCACATCGAAGGCACCTTAGAACCAGAATTGGCTTTTCACTTTGCAAAGAGAAACAATGTGAAACTCAGATATAATTCTGTGGAAGAACTTCGAAGCGCCTATAACTTTAAGAACCTTCAAGAGTTTCTTGATTTATATCATGAAGTTTCAAAGGTGCTAGTGAAGGAAGAAGACTTTTATGATTTTACTTGGGCTTATCTTGAAAAATTACATGAGCAAAACGTACGCCATGTAGAGCTATTCTATGATTCTCAGTCACATACGGATAGAGGAGTATCATTTGAAACTGTAACAAATGGTATTTATAAAGCACTTCAAGATGGTAAAGAAAAATTGGGAATAAGTTCTTATCTCATTCTTTGTTTTCTTAGACATCTATCGGAAGAAGAGGCCATCAAAACCTTGGATAAGGCTATTGAGCATAAAGAGAAAATACTAGGTATAGGATTAGCTTCATCAGAACTTGGGCATCCACCTTCAAAATTCGAAAGAGCTTTTGATAAAGCAAGAGAAGAAGGCTTCAGAATAGTTGCTCATGCAGGGGAAGAAGGTCCTTTAGAGTATATATGGGAAGCAATAAATCTGCTCAAGGTAGAGCGTATAGATCATGGAAATAGAGCAATGGAAGACCCAGAGCTATTAGTACATCTAGCAAAGAGTAAGACTCCTCTGACTCTATGCCCAGTATCTAATTTGGAGTTATGTGTTATTGAAAAACTAGAAGATCATCCTGTCAAAAAAATGTTGGATATGGGTATCATGGCTACTATCCATTCTGATGATCCCGCTTATTTTAAAGGTAGTCTAAATGACAATTATGTAAGGACTGCAGAAGCACTTGAACTCGATGAAAAGGACATCTATAAGTTGGCAAAGAATTCATTAGAAGCGAGTTTTCTACCAGAAGGTGAAAAAAGGAATCTTTTAGATGAACTGAAAAGCTTTGAATAGTGAGTTCATTATTAAGGAGTGAAAGAGAGTGTCAAGCTGCTATGGATTAACTCTATAATTACCTTATGCGATGTTCATTTAATGTTTCTTTTCTAATTTTTTCAATTTGATTATCATCTGGAGCAAATGCTTTTGCAATAGCCTTTTCATTGGTTTTTAAGTCTTTCAGCAGGAACCTACTATAAGATGTAGGGAATAGTCGTGCAACAAAGTCCATAAATTTGGCATCTCTACCAATTAGCAATTTGGGATTTTGACGTTCTATAGCTCTAATTATTTGCGAAGCAGCTTCTGAGGCTGTAGTTGGGCAATAGTCTTGAAAATTCTTTTCTGCTTCCTCTATTTCCGATTTTGTCAAATTTGACTTAGAGTGATCAATGTTTTTGACAATGCCCGTTTGAATTCCACCAGGGTGAATGCAACATACTTTTACATTTTCTACTCCTTCTAACTCTAACTCTAATCTGAGCGTCTCAGTGAATCCTCTTACGGCAAATTTAGCGGTGCAATATGGGCCCTGTGTAGGATAACCAAAAATTCCAAAAACGCTGGAAGTATTCATTAAAACTGCATCAGGTCGTTTTTTCAAATAAGGTAAAAATGCTTTAGAACCATAAATTACACCCCACATATTGACGCCCATGAGTTTCTCAAAATCATCATATTCTGTCAACTCTATACTTTTAGCTGGTAGAGTAAATCCTGCGTTGTTGATTACAATATCCACCTGACCAAAATCTTCAATGACTTCTCTTGAAAAATCGTGAACTGTACTTTTATCTGAAACATCAAAATGATAGGCTTTTCCTTTTCCACCTAAATGATTTATCATATTGAGCGTCTCAGCAAGTGATTCCTTATTCCAATCATTGATAGCCACTTTCGCCCCTCTTTCTACAAACTGTATGGCCAGCTCTCTACCCATCCCTGAGCCAGCACCTGTTATTACTGCTACCTTGTTTTTGAAATCTTTCATGTTATTTTTTCTTTGAAGATAAGGAAGAGAATTGAAAATGCATTTTCTCGACTACAAACAAATCAGACAGCTTTTTTCTCTCAGTTTAATCTTGCCAGGCCACAACCTGAATTATCTGAAGACTCTGTACTAAATCACCTCAATTAATGTAAGATGACTCTATGTTGAGAGTCAATTTGTCATCACTCAATAATCTCTTTTGTAAAGCATCTATTTTGGGAAGTTCATATTCAAAATAATATTTCATTGTATGAATCTTACCTTGATAGAAATCATTTTCACTTTCTGAGACTCCATTATCAATTGACTTTTGGGCAGATATGCCTTGTCTAAGCCATAACCATGCAATAGTTACAATGCCAAAAAATTCTAGATACAATGTAGCATCAGAAAGAAAGACTTCAGGAGCCTCTTTTATCGCAATTTCTACAAGGTGAGAAGTAGTCTTCCGTAAGGATGAAGATGCCTTGTCCAATTTCTCAGCATACGGATTGATATGTGAATGACTTGAGGCATCTTTAATAGTAATAGCCATTTCTAAAACAAGTAATTGAATGGCTTTACCATTATTCATCATCACTTTTCTCCCTAAAATATCCATTCCGTGAATAGTAGTAGTACCCTCATAAATGGCATTGACACGGATATCTCTATAGTACTGCTCTAAAGGAAAGTCATCAGTGTACCCAGCACCACCTAACACTTGCATACCCGCACTCACAGAGAGGTTTCCCCACTCTGAAGGGAATGACTTTACCACTGGTGTCAACAATTCTAACAAAAGATGTGCATTTTCTTTTTCTTCGCCTTCACTATTTTCTGCTAAATCAGCATAATACGAACATTGTAAAACCAAAGCTGCACTTCCTTCTACTATAGATTTTTGGAATAAAAGCATCCTTCTTACATCAGCGTGTTCAATAATCAATACCTGAGGGTCATTGGGATCTTTTGATGAAGGATGTCTTCCTTGTGGCCTTTCATTGGCATATTGTAAACTGGCATAATAAGCCGCACTAGCAGTACCTGTAGCCATTGCTCCTGTACCAATTCTAGCTTCATTCATCATCTGAAACATATACTTCAACCCATTATGAGGAACTCCAACTAGATATCCCATACAATCTTCACTTTCTCCCATCATCAAGTGGGCTGCGACATATCCTTTCTGTCCCATTTTTCCAAATAGTCCTGCTGTGACGACATCATTTGAAACGGATTGACCATTCTCGTTTCGATATTTTGGTACAACGAATAGAGATATTCCTTTTGTTCCAATTGGTGCACCATCTATTCTTGCCAATGTGAGGTGAATAATATTTTCAGCATCTTCATAATCTCCGCCGGATATGTATATTTTTTGCCCTTTAATATTGTAGGTGCCATCATCATTTGGTGTTGCACTAGTCTTAACATCTGATAGGGAACTTCCGGCTTGAGGTTCGGTCAATGCCATAGTCCCTTGCCAAACACCACTCATCATTTTGGGAACATAAAGGTCTATTAAGTCTTCTGTAGCAAATGCTCGAATTAAATTAGCAGCTCCATCAGTCAGGAGTCCATATGCTGCGGCATTCGCATTTGCAGCATGCTGTATCATTCTACCTGCATTTAGAAGAGTGATAGGCATTTGTTGGCCCCCTTGCTCATAAGATGAGTTTGATCCAATCCACCCTCCTTCGCCCAATGCCTTAATGGCTTGATATAACCCTGGATGAGCTTTTACAGATTTACTGGTTTCATCGTAATAAGCTTTCTTTTTATCCATCTCAGTGAAAATGGGAAACAAATATTTATCAGATAAATCCTTAGAAGCTTGTAAGGTCATTTGAAAAGCCTCCCAATCATAATCTTTAAATTTAGTGAAAAGAAAAAGTTTGTCGACCTCCAACACTTCGCTCATGAGGAATTTCAAATTACGTATGCTGATATATTCTTTTGCCATTGAGATTGTTTGTGGAAAGATAACTGATGTCCATTTCTCTTTTCATAAAAAGAGAATAATTTGTACCTCAATTACATAATAGTGGCTTCTTGATTATAATAAATTAAAAACCAGGTCAATTTTAAAACAACTTTGTTCTTGTAATTGATTCACCTTCTTTTGCACTATAATATTGGAGGAGGTATGGAGAAAGAAGGACTTTTTTTACTTTGTCAGCATAAAAGAAAAATTCTGACCCTATGGAAGAATTTCTAGCCCATGAACTTACTATTGAATCTATAACTCAGAAAGGTCTTTTAATCTTAATTATATACGCAATTCTTGAGATGGCTTACCTATATTTTTTTAAAAAATATGAGGGAATGAAGGACTATAAACAAACTACCATCAATTTTTTATTTGTGATTGGAATGAATATAGTGGTTGGTGCACTTATTGGCGTGATCAGTACTGCTTCTTTTAGTTTATTAGCATTTAAGAATGCCTTATTTACTACAGACCTTACTTATTATTGGTGGATTTATGGCTTCTTGATTTATGAACTTTTCTATTGGATACAACATTGGTTAGCTCATAAGGTGAGATTGATTTGGTGTCTACATTCACCTCATCATGCACCTGAGTCGATGAATATGTTAGTGGGTTTCAATCATTCTTTCATTGAAGTTATTTTCTACATGCCTTTCTTTTTAGGTTTTATGCCTTCATTACTTGGTGTTCACCCAGTTATTGTTTTGAGTATAGCTGTGATAGATATTATTTGGGGTAACCTTTTACATATAAATGAAAAAGTAGTTCCTTCAGGTAGATATGGATTATTGGAAAAGATTCTTCAGACTCCATCTCATCATAGAGTGCATCATGCACAAAATGTGATGTATCTAGATACTAATTATAATTCTATGACTCTCTTTTGGGACTGGGCATTAGGCACATTACAACCGTTAAGAGAGGATGAAAAAGTAAAATATGGCATTACTAGGAATGTGAAAAGTGACAATTTTTGGGATGTCCAATTTGGAGAATTTGTTTTATTAGCAAAAGATATGTGGAATGCTTCTGGTATTTTAAACAAGTTGAATTACTTATTTCAACCACCCGGATGGTCTCATACCAGAAAGCATACAGGTTTGGTGTCAGAACTGAAAAAGGAATTGAAAAAAGATTAGACTCTTATGCACCACGATTTGATAATCATGACCTTATGAAACTCACAATTGTTCTATTAGATCAGTTTGTTTCTGAGCCCATTCAGTCCATGATCCATCATAAACAGCTTTTTCATTTTCTAGTGCAATATCCGCAGCTAAGTAAGTAATACAAGCCGTAAGACCTGAGCCACATGAGAAAATCAATGGCTCTGATCCAATGCCTTTTGTCTCAAATAAGGATTTAAGCTCAGATGAAGACTTCATTTTTCCATCATCAAGAACATTCTTGAAAGGCAAATTTTTTGAATTGGGTATGTGTCCACTAATTAAGCTTTGTCTTGGCTCAGGTGCAGTTCCGTCAAACCTTCCTTTTGATCTAGCATCTAGAACCAGAGCATTTTTAGAAAAGACATTTTCCACTACATCAGACATATGTTTAACCATATTTTTATCGAAAGCAGCAGTGAAATTTCCTTTTGTGATTTCCAATTCTGATATATCTTCAATTTGATTCCCTTCATTGACCCATAGCGGAAGCCCTCCATCTAAAACTGCAATATTTTCATGACCCATAGCTTTGAACATCCACCATACTCTAGGGCTAGTATAAATACCCAAATTGTCATAAACTACAATTGTATGTTCATTGTTGATACCCAAGGCACGAACAGCTTCTTGAAATGACTCTGTGGATAAGAGTGTATTAGGCATTTCTGAATCTTTAGCGCTAAAATTTGCTTTGATATCTATAGATCTAGCTCCTTTTATTCTTTTCTCAGCGAACTCTGATTCAAGCCCAGATAGATTAGATTTTGGACTGGCATCTAGAATTATCAGGCCATCATCATTAATGTGCTCTTTAAGCCATCTACAGCTTACTAGTGATTTGTTCAAAATGTTGAGGTTATCGCTTATTCAGGAGATTCTTCAATCATGGTATGATATACATTCTGCACATCATCGTCTTCTTCAATTTTCTCTATTAGTTTGTTAATGGCAGCTATTTCATCAGGATTGGTAAGTTTCTTAGTCACATTTGGTATCTGTTCAAATCCAGATGAGACAATTTCTTTCTCCATGTCTTCTAATGCTTTTTGAAGATTACCGAAACTTGGGAAATCTGCATATATCATAATGCCATCATCATCATCAAATACTTCTTCTGCGCCATAATCAATTAGTTCGAATTCCAGCTCTTCTAAATCCTCTCCACTATTTGCAATTTTGAATTGGCACTTTCTATCAAACATGAATGAGACAGAGCCTTGAGTACCCAAATTGCCATCACATTTATTGAAATAGCTCCTCACATTAGCCACTGTTCTTTTATTATTATCTGTTGCAGTTTCTACTAACACTGCAATACCATGAGGGCCATATCCTTCTAAGACTACTTCTTTATAATCAGAGGTGTCCTTGTCCGTTGCTTTTTTTATGGCTCGCTCTACATTGTCTTTAGGCATATTAGCTGCCCTGCAGTTTTGTAAAACTGCTCTCAACTTTGAGTTGCTTTCTATGTCTGCTATCCCTCCACCTTCTTTGATGGCTATTACGATGTCTTTTCCTAATCTGCTGAAAGTTTTGGCCATTTGGCCCCAACGTTTCATTTTTCTTGCTTTTCTAAATTCAAAAGCTCTTCCCAT
>DKPS01000038.1:0-372 GCA_002471345.1 Saprospiraceae bacterium UBA7328 | reverse complement strand
CTAAATTCAAAAGCTCTTCCCATTGATATTCATATTTGAAAGTTGCAAAAATAAGGAATGATGTGGTTTGACGAAGAGTATTCTAAAAAGTCTGTTATTGATGATTGTATTAATCAATTAATAGAGTAAGAATAGTAAGTATGGGGCGTCTACAAATGAATTAAGTTTTCGTTGCAAAAACAACGTTCTAATATATTGTTTACTATATGCGTGAATATTTCATTGATAATTTGGCGGATTATGATTTATGTGTAATATTTATTTCAATTAAAGGTGAAATGAATGAAACCTACTGATACATCTGATCCGGAATACTTTCACAAAGTTGTGGATTGCCAACATGCATGTCCTGCTCATACACCAGTGCCAGAA
>DKPS01000198.1 GCA_002471345.1 Saprospiraceae bacterium UBA7328 | reverse complement strand
ACATCTATTTGAAACGTTAGAGAGGAAGTCAATAAAAGTAATTTGGGAGGAGTTCACTAGGATATCTAACTCTACTGATTTAGGTCAATTTCAGAAGAAGTTAAGCGACTCATCTTTACCCAAAATTAATGCAGTAAATGACGGATCATTAATTGTCTTAAAAGCATTTAATGATAATGTGTTAGCGGAGTACATAGGTGAAATGCTTGTAGACGGCAACCAAAATCAACCCATATTAATACTTCCTGATAGAGGGGAATTATTAGAAACTGCATTAATAAATCGTGGATTACCTGCCATAGGATATAGAACTACTGAATCAAATGGATCAATAGAGCAGCTACTTCATCTCATTACTGTCTTCTTATGGAATCCATTGAATCCACAAAAACTACTGCAGTATCTATCTCATCCAATAGCCCCAATTCCCAAAGGACTAAGGGTTAACCTTGCAACTACTTACAGTCGGAAATCATCAATAAGTAGCACTGAATGGAATGAAAAAATTGATGATTATACGAATATGTGGCCAGAGAAGTCTAAGTCGGTAAAGCAAAATCTTGACAAATGGTTTAATAGGCCAACAGCAAACATATCTAAAGGTGCAAATCAAAAGGACGTCATTTCATTATATGAAGATTTAGCAAAATGGGCTGGAACTTCAAGCTCTATTACAGATGGATCTGATGCTGTAAAAAGAGCTTTCATAGAACTGGGCAATCAATGCAAACAACTAATATCTATAGTTAAAGATTTTACCAATGAAGATGAACCTATATCCGAACTTCAATTGAATAAATGGATAGAATCAGTAGACTCTAGCTATTTAATTGAAAGAAACCTTAATGAAATTGGAGCGGTCCCATTTATTACAGAACCAGCTAACCTGACATTAAGATCTAAATCTTCCATTTGGTGGAATTTTATAAATACTGACAACCCTGTGAAGTATGCAGCTGATTGGACGACTGATGAGCTGAAATTATTGAAAGACAAGTTTATACATTCTAAAGAAAGCATTGTTAATCAATGGTTTTGGCAACAAAGTCTGGCAGTTCATATGACAGAATCAAAATTGATTTTATGCATTCCTGATAAGGTGAAAGGAGAAGTACAAGAAGCCCATCCGCTCTATTATGACTTACTTCAAACTTTTTCAAACCCTGATTTAATTGATAAGAGAATAGAACTCGATAAGTTTACTGGAAATGGTAATCGTACCGATACAATTAAAGAGTATCCGAAAAAGTCTTTGCCGATAGGTTCTACACATTGGGAAATAAACCCAGTTAAAGAGATAGAAAAAAGAGAATACGAATCATACAGTTCTTTGGTTAAGCTATTCTATTATCCACATGACTATTTCTTAAACTATCATTTGGGTATCCGGGAAACGGAAATACCCAATATCACTATTTCGCCTAGGCTCTTTGGAAATTTGGTTCATAGTGCCGTGCATCAACTGTGGTCAGATGAAAATATTTTGGATTATAAAACTGCTGAAATAGTACAGAAAATAGCACATCAGGTAAAGTCTACTATTCAAGAAGAAGGATCTATTCTATTATTACCAGAACATGAAATTTCACTCTCCGAATTTAGTGCCATAGCTACAAAATCAATCCGGCATTTATTCGAAGAGGTAAAGAAGAATCAATGGTCTTTTTTGGAATCAGAGCAACGACATCAAGTTAAAGATGAAATCAGCATTTTAGGGGATTTAGATCTGGTATTGAAAAGAAGTAATGATGAATATGTGATTGTGGATTTAAAATGGGGCAGTTTTAACGCAAGACGTGAAGAACTAATAAATGAACAAGAGCTCCAATTAATGATCTATAATAATATACTAAAGGCAAATGGTCGCAAAATTCATTTATGTTATTATGTCATAACTAAGCAACTATTCCTTTCAAGGTCTAATGAAGCCTTTAGCAATTCACGAGTTATTAGAAGCAACAAGTCTATTGATGCTCACAATCAAATTCTATGGAATAAAATGATAAGCACTTACACTGAGAGGTATAAAGAGTTGAATAGAGGGAAAATTGAGGTAGGTGTGGGCTTATCAGAGAAACAACTTGCAGAAATATCTCAGATCTGGTCTGATGAAACAAATAGGTTTCTTAAAGTACCAATAGAGTCAAAAAAGAAAAAAGTAGATAAATATTCTTCATACAACAAAATTGTCGGTAGAATATGAAGTATCCAAAAATAACTACAGCCAGTGCTGGCACTGGTAAAACTTATGAAGTAACGGAGCAAATTTGCAACATGCTTTTAAGTGGAGAGACTTTCCCAGATAGAATAATAGCTACCACCTTTACAGTTAAAGCCGCTAATGAAATTAAAAGTCGGATTAGAGAAAAGCTTTTAGAAAAAGGTAAGACCAAAGAAGCTAATCTTATTAATCTTTCCTTAATAGGAACGATTAATAGTATCTGCTTTGAACTCCTCAAAAAGTTTTGTTTTGAAGCAGGCATTTCTCCTGCAGTAGAGACCCTAGATGAGAATGATTCCAAGATCATTATGAGGGAGATTCTTGGGAGCATTATTGATGAAGATTATTTAGAGTTAGCAAAAAATTTGTATTTGGATGGATCATCAGGTTTCAATGTAAGGACACCGCCATATCTGGAACAAATTCAAACAATAATATCGAAACTCAGACTCAATGATTTGGATAAGAACAAATTGAATGATTATGCTTCAAATTCCATAAGTCAAATGTTAGATCTGTTTCAAGGTAAAATAGATGACCACGATACCAAAATGCAAGAGGTCTTAGAAATAATGAAAAGGGAGATTGAGAGTATTCGTACTGATGAATTAAAGAGTGCTAAAGAAAAAAGAGATTATGTAGCCATAGAAAGTCTATATAGAAATTATAAATCTGGCGACTTTAAGTGGCAAGAATGGATCAATTGGAATAAGCCAAAAATTGCACAGAAACATTTTTCAAAGGATAGTCACGAAGCTATTCAAGAACTGACTTCAAACATTTTAGCCAATTCAGCCTACAGGAATGACTATAAGGCGTACATCACAAAAACATTCGAATATGCTGGAGAAGCATTGGACCGATATCAATCCTATAAAGATGAAAAGGGACTTTTGGATTTTACAGACCAAGAAGCACGACTTCACCAATTAATTGAAAATAACACTGAGGTTGTAGATTACTTATCAAATAACTTCGATTTAGTTGTTGTGGATGAATTCCAAGATGTAAGTCCTTTACAATTGTCGTTATTCGTTAAACTAGCCCAATTGGTTAAGAAGAACCTTTGGGTTGGTGACCCGAAACAATCCATCTATTCATTTAGAGATGCTGACCCAGAATTAATGCAAGGAGTACTTAATGTAGTCCCAACTGAAAATAAGGCCACACTTTCCGATTCTTATCGGTCAAGAAATAGTCTGATAAATTTTGCAAATACGGTATTCGTAGAATCATTTGCAAACTCTTTGAAAAAAGAGGAAGTGGTGATATCACAAGCAGATAAGAAAATTACTAATAGAGCTATTAATGAGGAAGATATACTAAAACATCCTGTTACGTTTTTAAATCTTGAAAAAGGTAACATTGCGAATAAGTTTAAACAAAAAGAAACCTTAACACTAAAGATATTGGATATCATAAATTCTGAGCTTCCAGTTTTTGATAAAAAAGAAAAATCATATCGTCCTATTAAATATGGTGACATATCCATCCTTTGTCGATCAAATGCAGCCTGTAATGAGTTTGCTTCTTATTTTTCCAAAGCTGGAATACCAGTTTCCACCTCAACAGATGGATTGATAGATGAACCTGAAATCATTTTTACCTTGGCCTTACTGAAGTTGATGGTACATCGAAATGATACTTTGGCAAAAGCTGAGGTATTACTATATAGTAGATTCGATGGAGACCAATCGTCTATGATAAATGATAGACTGCAATTTGATAATTCCTATGAGTGGCAGGAGGATAATTACTATGTAGAAGGATTAAATAGTATTAGGACTGAAACTCAATTTCTATCACCGGTTAGAGCTATAGAGAAATTAGCAAGTTTCTTTAGACTTCCAGAATTATTCACATCATGGGGAAACATTAATCAGAGATTAGCAAATATTGATGCTCTACTCAAACATGCAAACGACTATCAAGAAACCTGCAATAGGATTATGTCAGCCTGTACGAATTTGGGGTTTTTAGAGTGTATGAATGATCTTTCAAAATCCAGTGAAGATAAGGGTGGAGAACAATCAGGCAATGCGATCAAGGTGATGACTTACCACCAAAGCAAAGGATTAGAATGGTCTATGGTCTTTATGTGGGATTTAGATTTTAGTTTAAAAGATAGGTTTTATGGGGTTAACATATCAAAGGCAGATGAATTTAATGCATTAGAGCCACTTGCCAATCGTGAGATAAGACTTTCCATAAAAGGATTTAATGGAAGTACTAATATCGACGCTTATGACTCTTTGGTAGATCCAAGTCCTTCAAAAATTCAAGCACAAGAACTGGCCACTGAAGAAGAAAAGAGATTGTTCTATGTTGGAGCGACCAGAGCCAAGGACTATTTATATATCTGTACTGCTCAAGACAAATTTGTAGTACCTGAATTGATTAACCCCAATCTAAATGTAGCCAAGCTAAGTAATGACTTTCATAGTGATGCTTTTAAATGGATGGATGAACCAATAAAAATTAGGAAGGAGTCATTGCCTATAATGAGGGAGAATGATTTGGAGTCCTACAATAAAGGTCATGATAGACGATATTTTAAAGAAGTCGGAGGACGCAAAGTATATGATGCATTAAGAATTACTCCATCTAGTCTTCCCGCTATAGTAGGTGCTTCCATTGATGATATAATAGAGATACATCAGCGAATAGATTTTGATAGAGATGGAGTAAATGATGCTGATTTTGGAAACTTAATGCATAGTCTATTGGCTGCATTTGATCTAAATAATGAATTAAAGTCTTATGGCTCATTTATTAAAGAAAGACTGACAGACTTCGGGTGGTCTGATAAACTTGATTCACAATCATTAGCTCATTCTATACATAAGTTTTACCATTGGCTTGATCAGAAGTATGAAATAAAATCGATTTATAAAGAGCTACCTGTTTCAGAATTCACAGATAAAGGCAATATTATAAATGCTGTAATTGACCTTTGTATAGAAACTGAGAAAGGTATTATAATCATAGACCACAAGACATTCTCCACTAGGGAATTTAATCAGAAGGCATATGAGAATAAGGCTCTATCTTTTTCAGGTCAGATTAGTTGTTACAAAGAATTATTAACAAAAGGATTTGGCAAGCCTGTAATTCAATCGTTCATATACTTCCTTTTAGAAGGTAAAATGTTTAAACTGAATCATGGGAGTTGAGTAGTTAATAATCACCTTCGTTTTATCTAACTCCTCTCCTACCCTTCCAATACTGTTAAAGTCAAAAATTTTTTGGTTAAACAAACCAGTTAAATTAATCTATTGTGTTTTTTGAATAATTAGATGAGTTGCCTTACACTTGTATCATCACCAATCTGATTCATCAAAAATCAAATACTATGAAAATCGGTTCACGCCGGAGCGTGACTAGACATATAAACGAAATATTACTCTTATGAAGATAGGTTATGCTCGTGTTTCTACTAAAGAACAGAACTTAGATCGCCAAATTGACTTCCTATTTTTTCATTTGTTTTGCTCTTTCCTTATAGTTATCTATAGTGTCCATTCCACCGCAAAACTCCACATTATTATAATCTGGATCGTAAAAGTATACGGCCACATTTCCTCCTGTCTCTCCATCACCATGAGGAATAGAATCATTGTGGCGCACAGGCCCATAGTTCTGCTCAAATCCTCTTGAGTTGGCCTGTTCTGCAAAAGCAAACACATCCTCCATACTATTGCCTTCTACTTCCAAAGCAAAATGAAAAAAACTCATTCCGGAAGGAATTATGACATTGCCTTCTAAATCATATTCCTCTATAAACACCACACACTCTTCATGGTCCTTGGCATTCATATAGCAACATTTTATCTGAAAACCTTCTTTAATTGGATGGGGCTCTTTCTCACATGTTCTGCTATGAGTCATTCCTGCAAGATCTTCATACCATTTTCTACTTTTCTCAATATCCCTCACATATAGAGAAATTTGATCCAAATTTGATATCATGGATGGTTTAAACACTCCATAATCCTCTGTTTTATTAGAAAATCGTTTTCCAGAAATCGTACTTGGTAAGAGTATCAATTTTCGTAACCATCGCTTCTTTAAAAGAGGGGCCATCTTTCGTAAAGGTTTAGGAATTACATTAGGAGGTATATAGTTTTCGGCTCTCATGGCTAATTTCTAGATGGTTTATGAATAATTTCTATCCAGTGATGATCAGGATCTTGTATACAGAATGCTTTCCACCCTTTTTCGAATTTGGCAGACTTTAGCATCCTCCCTTCTTTCAATTGAATTTTCTCCTTTTTTGATTTTTGCAAGATGTGATCGAAATCATGTGCATCTGCTACTTCCATTGTATAATGTAATAATGATTCATTGTCCATTTTCAATTCGTGATGCTTGACAAGGCAAATGTCATGATGGTAATGTCCAAAGCTGAAAAAGTGCATTTCCTGTTTGGCCAGTTTCATCGCAGCGCTACTATCAGGATGATTTAATGCTGAAAATTGAAGATCGAATAAATCCATGTAAAAGTCTTTTGACCTCTTCAAATCAGTTACATAAAATACATGATGCTGAAATTTTACTACCTCTCTATTCATATTATTAATTTTTGTAGAGACCTGACAGGTTTTGAAAACCTAACAAGCCTTCATTGCTATCAAAGTTCACTTCTTTAAGATTTATAAGCGACAATCCTATTCGTCTGAATGCCTAAATCAATGCTGCCATTATTTGATTTAATTTGAGCTTTTATGACATCGCCATCTTGCAAGTATGTTGCTTTCTGTTTTCTGAAGATTGCCACTTTCTTTTCATTGGTCATGAGCCATGTGGCTAGTCCTTGTTTGAATTTACTAGGTGCTTTTACGATAACTCCTCCTGGTGTGCCAGTCAAAAGAAGATCACCTACATTCATGTTCATAAATGATGAAATTTCTGTTAAAGTAGCAGCTGGTTTGAAAATCAATTGATCAGTGGTAGCATCTTGACGCAGTTCGTCATTTACCCAAAGTTGTAATTTCAATTCGTATAATTCTTTAAAATCAGACTTGTCCATCAAGTACAAAACAGGGCCTAATGGCAACATAGTTCTACAGCTTTTAGCCTTAAACCATTGCATATAATCATCTCTATATTGCAAATCACGTGGAGACATATCATTTGCCAAAACCATTCCTGCTACATATTCGTGAAGATTGTTTTCTGTCACCTCTACTGAATGATCTAAGGCTTTACCGAGGACCAACCCCAATTCTACTTCGTAATCCAAACACTCACAATTCAAAGGCCTTACGATTGGATTGTTTGCTCCAGTAATCGAACTATCATCCTTAGAAAACATTACATTACTTTTAGATGTAGCTACCAATGCCGCTTCTGCTCGATGAGAAGCATAGTTTAATCCTTGGCATATGACTTTTGAAGGCAGTGTTACTGGTGCTAGCAAATCTAAAGATTCCATAGACATTCCCTTTTTATTGAGATTGTTTTGAAGCGTAAATTCCTCTTTCTTTTGAATCAAATCAGCCAAAGATCCAGGCTGATTTTTCAAAGAGAATACCTTCTCTCCTTTATTAACCCCCCAGATTTCTTTGTTGTCTTGTTGATATTTTACTATGTATTGTCCCATATTATAGAAGGTTTTTTGTTTTTAATTTTTTAATACCCTAAAACTTTATTTAAGATCTCTTCTCCATTATTAGGAGCCGTATCACCACGCCAAGCCACATGTAAATCTGGACGAACAAGAACTAAATTCTTCTCATAAATCTCGGCTGCATGAGTATCTCGGATATCTAAAATTGCTAAAGGAATTTTTCTCTTTTCAGCAACTTCCTTTAATGCAGTAATATCTATATCTGAAAAGCGAATCAAAGTAAACTGATCACTTAATAAATCCTGAATTGCCCTACCATCTTCAAGCCAAATAGCAGGTACTCTGGATCCTGGACTGGTATTGGGATTTATTTTATCCCATTCAAAATCAGGAGGCGAATCGGCATCTTGGTAGCATATAGTAGGAGAATTATTATAGCGGTAACCAGCTTCTATTCCAATTGCCTCATTTTCCAGGTTTCCTAAGTTTAAAATTGTTTCTCCTATTTTCTTTCTTACTTTTTCTCCTTTGGTGTTATGGTCATACATAGCATTTCTCATAGCTATGTTCACTTTTAATCTTACTAAAACATGTTCACCCGAAGCATCTCGATTTCTTATTGCAACTGGGCGCCTTTCTGCTTCATAAGCATCTAACAATTTAGGTGTACCCCAGCCTTGTACTACAGCAGCAAGTGTCCAACCTATTGCCATTGCATCACCAACCCCAGTATTCATTCCGTATCCTCCTGCAGGGGTTACTTGCCTGACAGCATCACCTGCCATCCATACTCTTCCTTCTCCAAATTTGTCAATTACACTTAACCGTGGTGTCCATGCATTAGCAATATTGACAGTGCACTCAAACTCTTTTCCTATCATTTCAAATAGTTTCTGTTTAGGATCTATTTTACTTACATCTTCACCTTTCCCTAAAGGCACATGCATAGTCCAAGTATCTTTATCATTTTGAGAAATAACAGTGCTCCCATTTGGGGATTGAATATGCCAGGCATGCCCATACCTTTCAAAAAAATCTAATTCAGGAGATGTAAAATGAATCATATATACGCGCCCATCAGGCTGACTTTGTCCTCTGCTCTTTTCACGTAATGCATGACCCAACAGGCTAAAAATGTTGACTTTTTTAATCAAGCCAAAAACATCGACTTCATCATATCTAATTTTCAGTTGTTTTCTACAAATACTTCCTGCACCTTCACATCCAGCTAAATACAACGACCTAATTAGCTGCACCTCACCTGATTTGTAATGTTTTATTGTAGCGGTTACCCCTTTCTCGTCTTGCGCAAAAGATTTCAATTTCCATCCGAATCGAACATCAATATTAGGACAATCACTTTCTAAATGATCTTTTAGGCATGGTTCGATTAATATTTGAGACACTCTCATTGCTGGCTCTAATGTGCGAGAGCCATCGTTTGCAGCTTTGGCTGCTGATCGATATTCGTTAGGGGTAGGATAATCGAAACGTGCCAATTCATGCCCAGCAACATTAGAAGCCCATATCACACTAAAACCATGATCTTGAGAAACAGCAACGTCTCTCAGTTTTTTGGCGACTCCCCAACGTCTGAATAATTCCATACTACGACCATTCGTGATATCCATTTTTGGATGTTTAGTAGTAGTTGGATTTTTCTCTATGAGAATAGCGTTGACACCTTGCTTATTTAGTTCTAAAGCCACCATTAAGCCAACTGGGCCTCCTCCTGCTATAAGTATTTGTGTATCCATTTTATTCTGATGTCCCTATCAATTTTTCAACTCCTTGCAGAAT
>DKPS01000159.1:2313-2968 GCA_002471345.1 Saprospiraceae bacterium UBA7328 | reverse complement strand
AAAACACCTTCTACGCAAAAGGATTTAAAACTAATGATTGGGTTAAGAATAAAGCTCTTGCTAATACACTTGAGCGGATTGCTAAAAATGGGAGTGATGGATTTTATAAGGGTATAAACGCAGATGCCATGATCAATCGTATTAAAGAAACAGGAGGAGTCATGACCGCAGAAGACTTATTGGCATATAAGCCAGTTTGGAGAGATCCAGTTCATTTTAAGTATGAAGATCTTGATTTATATGCAATGGCTCCACCCTCAAGTGGGGGAATTTGCTTAGGACAAATTATGAAAATGATTGAACCTTTTAATATTGGACAATACGCTCAAAACTCCTTAGAAGCCATGCAGATAATTATAGAAGCCGAACGTCGCTCCTATGCTGACAGAAGTTTGTATTTAGGAGACCCAGACTTTATAAACATTCCTCAAGACAGCCTATTTGATAATACATATTTATCAGATCGTATGATGAGCTTTAGTTTTGACCAAGCAAGTGAATCTTTAGACATAAATCCTGGAAATATTATTTGGGAAGAAAGTGAAGAGACTACTCATTATTCTATTTTGGATCCAATGGGCAATGCAGTTGCAGTAACCACAACATTAAACGGAAGTTACGGCTCTAAAGTATTTGTTGAGTCAGGAGGCTATTT
>DKPS01000159.1:0-1923 GCA_002471345.1 Saprospiraceae bacterium UBA7328 | reverse complement strand
GGAAAAGCAAATGCAATTGCTCCAGAAAAACGAATGTTAAGTGCTATGACTCCAACAATAGTTGAAAAAAATGGAAAACTATCTATGATAGTTGGAACCCCCGGAGGATCAACTATTATTACATCCGTTTTACAAACCATATTGAATGTATATGAATTTGGAATGGATATGCAAGAAGCTGTAAGTGCCGCTCGGTTTCATCATCAATGGCTTCCAGATGTAGTTATTTTAGAACCCAAACAATTTGATTCGTTATTGATTCAAAAACTTCAAGTCAAAGGATATGATATCAAAGAAGAATACTCTCGTATAATTGGGAGAGTAGATGCAATTCATTTGTCAGAAAAGAAAGTTATTTCAACTGGGGCTGATCCTAGAGGAGATGACACTGCAGTAAAACTTTATTAATTTCTTTTCTTTACTAATTTAAATTCGTATTTCGTATTATATTGATTTCCATTTACTAAACATGTCAATCATTCGTTACTAGCTTTATACAAACAACTTTAAAATACAATACTTATTTTTTATTAAAGAATGAGTGAATGATAAAAAGACTGTAATAATATCTTATTTTTGCAGCTAATTGAAGATGAAGGAAAACAATAACACTATCCGCATTGAAGGTGCGAGGGAACACAATTTAAAGAATTTCAATTTAGATATTCCTAGAAATAAGTTGGTTGTAGTAACTGGACTTTCAGGCAGTGGAAAATCTTCTTTGGCTTTTGATACCCTTTATGCTGAAGGACAGCGACGTTACATGGAAACTTTTTCTGCCTATGTCAGACAATTCTTAGGAAACATGGAACGACCTGATGTAGATAAAATAGACGGACTATCACCAGTAATAGCTATAGAGCAAAAAACAACTTCTAAAAGTCCCCGATCAACAGTCGGAACCATTACTGAATTATATGATTATATAAGGCTTCTTTTCGCTCGAGTTGGAACAGCTTACAGCTATTTGTCCAATCAAAAAATGGTAAGTTATACAGAAGAGCAAATTCAAAAGCTGATAGTGAATGATTACTTAGATAAAAAAGTTTTTCTTTTAGCCCCAATAATAAAATCTAGAAAAGGTCATTACAGAGAACTTTTTGATTCTCTTTCAAAGCAAGGGTTTTCAAAGGTTAGAATTGATGGTCAAGTTGTTGATCTGACTCCCGGGATGAAAGTAGATCGATACAAAACTCATGATATCGAATTAGTAATCGATCGTTTTACTGTAAAAAGTGATGAAAATTTTATTAAAAGACTTAATGACTCATTGATAACTTCTCTTCATTTCGGTAAAGATATTGTGATTGTAATGGAATTAGATCAGAAAAAAGAACGTTATTTTAGCAAAAACTTAATGTGCCCTACTTCAGGTATAGCCTATCCTATGCCCGAACCAAATACTTTTTCATTTAACTCTCCCAAAGGAATGTGTCCTAGTTGTAAGGGTCTTGGTATTAAGCATAAGATAAACTTAAAGAAAATCATTCCAGACGATTCAATTTCTATCGCTCAGGGGGGTCTAGTTCCCTTGGGAACCAAAAGAACAAGTTGGACTTATAGACAGATTGAAACTATTGCAAAATGTTATGACTTTTCTTTAACAGAGCCCATTAGTAAAATACCAAAAAAAGGGTTGGAAGTTATTTTAAAGGGAAGTCAAGAAAAGTTCGATATTCCTTCTACTACTCTAGGCATTACACGTTCCTATAAAATTGATTTCGAAGGACTAGAAAACTACATTGAATCATCATATGAAGAAGCTGCCACTGCGAGTATAAAGCGCTGGGCATCAAGTTATATGGATAGTAATAAATGCAGTATTTGTAATGGTTCTCGTTTGCGTAAAGAAGCCTTGTTTTTTAAATTAAATAACCTCAATATTGCAGATATAGTGAGAATGGATCTAAAAGATTTATTCTT
>DKPS01000169.1 GCA_002471345.1 Saprospiraceae bacterium UBA7328 | reverse complement strand
TGAAAAGATTAATAATCTTCCATTTGTTATAATGCCACATGGAGGGCCCTGGGCAAGAGATTATTGGGGGTATAATAGTTACGCTCAGTTTTTATCAAATAGAGGTTATGGAGTCCTTATGGTAAACTTTAGAGGGTCTATTGGATATGGAAAATCATTCCTCAACAAAGGAAATCTTCAATGGGGCAAGCTTATGCAAGATGACATCACCTGGGGAGTAAAACATATAGTAGAGAAAGGATGGGCTGATGAAAATCGAATTGCCATTCTTGGTGGGTCTTATGGAGGATATGCAACTCTTGCAGGTCTTACATTCACTCCTGATGTTTATGCCGCTGGAGTATCTATTGTAGGGCCATCTAATCTCTTTACCCTTTTAGAAACCATTCCTCCTTATTGGGCAAGTGCGTTAAAGATGTTTCATATCAGAATGGGTAATCCAGAAACGGAAGAAGGAAAAACTCATCTGAAAGCCATTTCCCCTTTCTTTCATGCCGACAAAATAAAATCACCATTACTTGTAGCCCAAGGCGATAATGACCCTAGAGTAAAAACAGCAGAGTCTGATCAAATTGTAGCTGCATGTAGAGATTCAGGTCAGGATGTTCAATATCTTAATTTTCCAGACGAAGGACATGGATTTGCTAATCCAAGTAACAGCATGGCTTTTTTAGCTGTTACAGAACAATTTTTAGCAAAACATATAGGTGGAAGATTTCAAAAGGAAGTACCTAAAGACTTGAATGACATTATAGATAAGGTGAGCATTGATGTAAGTACTGTTGAAATTTGAAATGCTAAAATGAAAGTTGCAGTCATCGGTGGTGGAGCTGCAGGATTCTTTGCCGCCTTATCCACAAAAGAACACCATCCTCAATCAGAAGTCATTCTCTTTGAAAAATCAAAAAATGTTCTCTCTAAAGTGAGAATATCAGGTGGTGGGCGGTGCAATGTAACCAATGGAAGCCATTCAATTAAAGAACTTTCTGAGTCATACCCACGAGGTAAGAATTTCATGAAAAATGTGCTTAAGACATTCAATACAAAAGACACTTGGAATTGGTTTGAGCAGCGTGGAGTATCATTGAAAGTAGAAGCAGACGGAAGAGTGTTTCCAATGTCAAATGACTCAAACACAATTATCCAATGCCTTCTGTCCAACACAAAAGAAAAAGAAATATCCATTCAGATAAACAAGGGAGTGATTTCTCTTCAACCTGATAACAAAAATGGATTTGTTGTGAAGACTAAGGACCACTCGCACATCTTCGACAAAGTTATTATTGCAACAGGTGGATCACCCAAAGTTCAGGGTTTTGATTGGATCAAAGTATTAGGACACAAAATAGAAAAGCCCGTCCCATCACTTTTTACATTTAATATGCCTGATGAGCCTGTAAAGAAGTTAATGGGTGTAGTGGCATCAAATGCCAGTGTGTCTGTGCAAGGTCAAAAAATTAAAACTGAAGGTCCTATTCTGATCACCCATTGGGGGATGAGTGGACCAGCTATACTAAAAGCATCTGCGTTTGGAGCGAGAATATTACACGATCTTGATTATCAATTCAACGTTAATGTGAACTGGGTTAATCAATCAAATCAAGAAGATGTAAAACAAAACCTACAAAGTATTCTCAAGGAACATTCAAAAAAACAACTTTCCTCATATAGGCCTTATGAACTTCCAGATCGTCTTTGGCAATTTCTATTGATTAAAAACGATTTGGATGGATCTAAAAAATGGGAAGATTTAGGTAAAAAAGGTATAAACAGAATCATCTCTTCAATTTGTCATGACACTTATCAAGTAAGTGGAAAAACGACTTTTAAAGAAGAATTCGTGACTTGTGGGGGAATAAGCCTTCTGGATATTAACAGAAAAACCATGGAAAGTTCAGTTTGTCCTGGATTGTATTTTGCTGGAGAGATTATAGATGTGGATGGAATTACTGGAGGATATAATTTTCAAGCTGCCTGGAGTACAGGATATATTGCAGGTAAGCTTCAATAAAAAGAAATCAGGCCAGTTAATATTCTTAACTGACCTGATCTTAAAGCACTTCTGCTTCCTTGACTGTTTTCAATGGGCCATTGGTTCAATAGGGATTATGACCTAAACTATTTTTTCTTGTAATCTGTATCGCTCTGGTGACAAACCATATTTAGCCACAAAAACTGCTCTCAATTCTTCCTCACTATCGAAACCAACGATATAGGCTATTTGAGAAATCTTAAAATCGGTAGTCCTTAAAAGCGGTAAAGCCTTACTCGCTTTAAATGAATTAAACATTTTTCTTAAAGAAAAAATACTAGACAACTCTGTAATTCTACTCATTAGCTTTCTTCCTTCCAATCCATTTCCTTGGTTAGCGTCTATTGTCATATTTTTTTCCATAATTTATGGTTTTAGTTCATCCAAAAATTTCTTTCCAATTAAAAGGATCGAGTCCTTTTTATTTGATAACTCTAAGATTTGTCCTTTCTAAGTAAGATTCAACATGTATTGTCCGAACACCCTTTTTCGATATACCAAAAGGTCTTTCCAATTGACGAATAAATTGATAAAAAGCCGATTACAAGAGTTTGTAATCGGCTTCACACTTCAAAAGTGCTACTGCTTTCAATTGGTTTTTAGAAACAATCAATTCCTTGATTACTTTTAAAATGGCTTTTATTAAATACACATCTCCTACTTAATAGGAGGTATCCACTCACTTAAGGAAACTTTTTTCCTAATAATAAAAATTGCATAACCAGAGACAATGAAGAATCTGATTAAAATGCTCTCCTTATCGTGATACACCACAAAATAAATTAGACTTCTGATTAAATAACTATTGATTTAGTAGACGCATTGATATACTTGGTGAATGACAGGATTCTTTAGTAAATGATTTTAGGAATATCATTTAATATGGACAACAATTGTAACAACTCCTTATATTACAAAGCCTTAAACAAACTCCAAAGCTGGTCTCTGTATGTTCTACTCACAGGTATGGTATACTCATTTATGTAAATATTACCTTCTGATATCCTATCAATCATATGGATATTCACAACAAATGATCTATGAATTTTGAGCAGTTGTGGCGTCTCTAATTTTGCATAAACTTTTCCTAGAGTTTGACTCACAGCAAATGTTTTATCCCCTTTTACAATTTTACAATATGCACCATCCGCTTCCAAAAAAAGAATTTCACTAAACATTACTTTGTACAGACTTTCTCGATCTCTAATGAATATTCTGTCCTTTAACTCAGGTATTGATATTTTTATGTCTTCATCTTCTTCATACATCTCTAATGCTAACTCAATAGAATGTAATACATCAGCAATTCTAAAGGGTTTAGATAAAAAAGCATGTGGAGACGTAAGTCTTGCTTTATTAAAAGTATACTTGTCAGTATTAGATGTTAGAAAGATTATTGGTATATGAAAGTTCTCATTAATCTTCTGGGCTAATTCAATGCCATCCATAGAACCATATATTTGGATATCCAGTATAAATAGATCAGGTTTGAGCCCCTCGTTTAAAAACGACAAAGTTTCTTCTCCAGATTCAAAAGATGCCATTACTTCGATGCCAGACTTTGTAAGCTGATTTTCCAAATCCATGACAATAATTGGATCATCTTCTACAAGTACCAACTTAATTTTATCCAAAATCTTCCTTTTTGTATATTAAAAACTCAATAGTACATGAGTAACCTTCTGTTTGGTCAATAAACATCTTTCCTTTTAGTTTTTTATTAAGTGCTGTGATCAATTTTGATCCAAATGATGTTGATTTTTTTAATGCTTCTGAAGAAGGCTTTCCATTTCCATCATCAGTTACATTCAGGACCAGTCTTTCATTTTTTTCGAGCAAGCTAACGTGTAGAGTCCCTTCTACCCTATTTTCAAAAGCATACTTCATGGAATTAGTTACTAGTTCATTAATTATTAAACCCAAAGGAATAGCAAAATCTACGTCCATTCCTCCATATTGAAAATTATCAACAATCTTAATCCTTTTCTTATCAGATGAAAATGATTCTTCTAGGTGTCTGCACAATTCATTACCATAATCTGCCATATCCACATTACTCAGTCCACTATCTCCATAAAGTCTCTGATGAATCAGGCCCATTGATTCTACTCTGTTTCGTCCTTCCTGGATAGCGTCAATCGCGCTACTATCTACAAGGTGATCTGCCTGAAGACTCAACAAACTAGATAGAATTTGAAGGTTATTCTTTACCCTATGATGGATCTCTTTGAGCAAGATGACATTCTCTTTATTTTTTACTTTCAATTGGCTATTGAGCTTTTTAAATATGAATAAACCTAAAAGGGTAAAGAGTAAAAGACCTCCACCTAAAACAAGTGATGTACGTTGAGATTTCACTTGTTGATTTAGATTTTTGATGGACTCTTCTTTCTTTTCCGTCTCATACTTTAGCATCAAATCATTAAGTTCATTCTCAAGAGATTGTTGATACTCCTCGGTTCTCACAGAGTCAAGCATCATCATATACTTATGAGATAGTTCAAGGTTACCGATTCCTGCATAGCACTCTCCTAAATGTTTTAAGTTTTCAGGTAATTGTTGATTGTTGTTTGAATTTAGCTGAATTTCCAATCCTCTGAGCTTATATGGAATAGCTTCAGCAAATTCATTTTGGAGGTAATATATATGTCCTAGATTGCTAAGCGCAGCTCTAATTCCACGTTCATATTTCAATGAATCTGAAATGCTCAGAGAAACTTGGTAGTCACTAATAGCTGCGTCGATCTTGTCCGTGTATTTATAGATATTTGCTCTAGCATTTATAGCACTTGCCAATTCTGCTAAGTGATCACCCAATTCAGTAAATATTTCTACCGTAGTGTTTGCACTGACTAATGCATCATCATAATTTAAAAGAGCCAAATGATTGTCCCCTACCATTTGATGAGCAAATGCCAGTTCTTTACTTGCACCCAATTTCGAAAGAATCTCTACTGCCCTATCACCAAAAGTAGTACCCTCTTCAAATCTTTCCATATACCAAAAGATATCCGCCATTTGACTGAAGGTAGAGGCAACATGAGATTGGTCCTCCCATTTTTCCTGTATTTCTACAGCAGCAAAGGCTGCTTTCATTGCTTCTCCATATATAGCTTGAGATTTATAATAATCCATAAAAGCTAATCTTGAATTTGCTATTCCTTCATCATATTTTACTTCTTCAAAAATGGTCAAAGCCTCTTCAATCAGTTTTAATCCATTATCATCATTATTTCTTAAAAGAATCATTCCTTCTAATAGACTGGCTTCTCCAGCATATGAGTTTGGAGATGAATAATCTATAAACATTTTTAAGCTATCCATGGCACTTTTGGCCGCGATAGGATCAAGTTTAATCCTTTGCTCTACATCTTCTAATAATTGTTGAATATGATTTTTTTGAAATTCTTGAAACCCAAACGCAAATGTTTGACTCCACGTCAAAATCAATACTACTACAATCAACAAACTGCTGTTCTTTCTTAATCTTTCAATCATGGACTACTATGATAACTAATATTTGGATTCAAGGTATAAATAGATTGGCATCCTACTTAATCAAACTTTCTCTTTTTGGTATCTCAAGAATTTTATAGTACAACTATATCCGTCAGATTGGTCAATGGTCATGCTACCTTTTAGTTTTTTATTTAAAGCCTTTATCAGTTTTGATCCAAATGAAGTAGATTGATGGGACGAGTCAGGCAAATAATTTCCGTCTCCATTGTCCCTAACATTAAGGATCAGATTTTCATCTGCCTCATATAAGCTCACATTAAGTATTCCCTCGCCTTTATCATTAAAAGCATACTTAATAGAATTCGTTACTAATTCATTAATAATCAGACCTAATGGGATAGCATAATCTACATCCATGCCTTCAAATCTAAAATCATCAACAATTCGAATTCGCCTCTTCTCAGAAGAGAATGAATCTTCTAAATGCCGACATAATTCCTTTCCATAATCAGACATATCCACGGTGCTTAGATCCGAATCTCCATAAAGTCTTTGATGAATCAGGCCCATAGACTCTACTCTATTTCTACCTTCTAAGATAGCATCAATGGCACTGCTGTCTTTAAGATGATCAGACTGTAAACTAAGAAGACTTGAAAGAATTTGAAGATTGTTTTTGACCCGATGATGTATTTCTTTAAGGAGAATGACATTTTCCTTGTTTTTAACTTCAAGCTTTCCACTTAATTTTCTGAAATAGTAAATAGCAAATAGACTAAACAACAAAAAGGCCCCTCCTAGAATCAACAACCATCTTTGTGAAGAAACACTTTTGTTGAGGCTTACTATTGAAGCCTCTTTCTTTTCAGTTTCATACTTAGTTCTAAGGTCTTGAAGAGCTTTGTCTTGATTGGCAACAAATAAACTGTCATTAAATTGCCAATTCAATCGCATATAATGATAGGCACTGTCATACTGACCTAATCCAGCATAAGAATCTGAAATATACCTTGGCATTTCAGCCATGAAGAAAACCTCATTTGTATTCGTGACGTAGTCCAAAAAATCCTTTAATAATGGAATGCTTTTATCATACTCCTTCGCATAATAGTAATCCATAGCCTTGCCATTTCGAACTATCATCTCAAATCTAGATCCGCTCCCTTCTATTTCATCCAAAGCTCTTTGTCGGTATACATAGGTACTATCATATTGATCAAATTGGCAGAAGTGTGAAGCTGCGGAGTTCAATGAAAGAGCCTTATAAAAGCCCGATTTCAACTGACCTCCCAAAGCCAGAATACGTTGAACAGCGTGATATGATTTTTCTTTTTGTCCAGTCATTCGAAGGCCAACTATACCATATGACCAAGCATCAACAGCATTCAAAACATCATTCTCTTTATCGAATATTTCTCCTGCTCTTACTCCGTACTCGCCTAATTCATTAAGTTTTCGTGAAAAATGAAAAACTCTACTCATTCTTAAAAACCCAATGGCCTTTCCGTATTCTTCTCCCTCATTTTCCATTATCTCTATGCCCTCTAAAATTCTCTCTAATGCTTTTTCATGTTCATCAATACAGAGAAAAGAATATCCTTGTTGAAACATTCCCAGAGCAATGCCAATATTATCATTTTGGGCATTGAAATGTGTAAGTCCTAAGTCTGCCCAGTGAAGAATAGAATCACAATTTCTTAACTCATTATAAGTCTTACTTATAGCTATGGCATAATGACCACGTTCAAAAGATGATTTCGAATTGTTGTAGATCTCGACCAATTCGTTTGCAGCTTCCTTTGGATTGTCGGCAATTAACTGATCCGCCAACATCTGTATCTCCTTCCAATCTGTGGGTGGCAAGGAGTTCTGAGATGCAAATCCAGTCTTAGAAATCGATAGTAAAACTATTATTATCGTTACAAATAAAGCTACTTTTCTTCTAGTCATCATTTATGTCTATTATTCTCTTCACTAAAGATATGAACTCCAATTTTTAAGAAGTACTAATGCTTATATCCGTCTACCAAGTATTTCCTACCATTCACTAAAAATTTAATGCTATTCAAGCATTTAGCCTTTCCTGGTCTCTTTTTATGCCTAATTTTTGGGTATGAAAAGCAAGGTTTCTACTCTTGTTGTATTTGAAGACGATCCAATTATTCAATGGCAACTGAGACGTCAACTCAATAAAATGAATGTTGGCAAGGCCCATTTTTACGACAAAAAAAGTGATCTAGCCAAAGCATTTGAGATCAATAATAATAAAACTCTTCTCATTAATCTAAAATTAGCAGATGGATGGATCGCTGAAGGAATTTTACAATCACTTCAATCACATTTTGAAAAAATTATAGTCCTCACGGGATATAGAAACAATAGTTTTGTAGCAAGCACATTAATCCACAAGAGCATCTCATTTCTATTTAAACCTTATTCAGAATATCAATTAAAAACATTGATTTCCAATATTAACTCGGAAGACTAAAATTGATGATTTTGATTGTCTAATTTTGGGATAGCAAATTCAAAAATAGATGAGACCATATATTCTAGCTGAATCCAATTGGAATGATTTAAAAGATTTTAGATTTGATCTAGCAGTACTCCCATGGGGCGCTACAGAAGCTCACAACTACCATCTTCCGTATGGTACGGACATCTACGAAGCTGACCATATAGCTGCTGAATCTGGAAAGAAAGCATGGAATAAAGGAGCTAAAGTGACAATCATGCCAACTATTCCTTATGGTGTGAATACTGGCCAAAGTGATATCTATTTGGATATGAACATTAATCCATCCACACAATTAGCAATTTTGGATGATGTGGTAGCAACACTTAGTCGACAAGGGCTGAAAAAACTGCTGATTTTTAATAGCCATGGTGGTAATAACTTTAAACCGCTGATAAGAGAATTAGGTCTAAAATATCCAGATATGTTCATTTCCCTAACGAGTTGGTTTCAAGCAATGGATAGATCCAAATATTTTGAAGAAGGGGGGGATCATGCTGAAGAAATGGAGACAAGTCTAATTCTACATTTCAGACCAGATCTAGTTTTACCTAAAGACAAATGGGGTGCAGGCCATGAAAACAAATCCAGAATTAAAGCTATTCGTGATGGACATCTCTGGGCCGAGAGGCAGTGGTCAAAAGCCAGCCCTGATACAGGTATAGGTAGCCCAATGAAAGCAACATTTGATAAAGGAAAGCGCTTTTTCGAAGATGTCACTGATCTTATGGCTGAGATGTTTATGGATCTATGCCAAGCCGATTTGAATGATTTATATGAATAAACTATGAGCACTTAGATTCAACCTTATTATCCTCACACTGTTATGATATCACATCTAGGAATTATGCTTAAACCCAATAATGTCAAAACTACCTAAAGGTAAAAGATTCTTTGACTTGTCCGATTACGGCAGACCAATAGCTAAATTCATTGCAAATGCTCTAAAGTCAACTAATGTTACACCTATCCAAATGACATGGGCATTTGTACTTGTAGGCTTTATTGCCATCTACATGATTTGGAAAGAAGAATATTTACTTGCTCTGTTTTTGCTGATTTCAAAGTCGATATTGGATGCAGCTGATGGAGAACTGGCAAGAGTAAAGAATACTCCTTCATATAGCGGTAGATACTTTGACTCCATTGCTGATTGGATACTGAACTTAGGCATATTTATTTGTATAGGACTGAAAATGGAATATGCTATGGCAATCAGTATTCTTTCATTTGTTAGCATGGAATTGCAAGGTACATTGTACAATTATTACTATGTTATTTTAAGGAACAAGCATGCTGGAGATACAACTAGTAGAATAATAGAATCAGAATGCCCAACTGCTTATAAAAATGAGAGCCAAGCATTGGTAAATTTTCTTTTCAAATTTTATCGACTTCTCTATGACCCTTTTGACAAATTAATCTACGTCTTAGATAGATCAGCAGCCACTGATCGAAAGTTTTCAAGAATTCTGATGACTCTAGTATCAAGTTGCGGGTTGGGATTTCAGCTACTCATAATTGGAATCTTTTTATCTATTGGATTAATCCACTGGATCATTCCATTCTTCATATTATATAATGTGATGATACCCTTTTTTATATCGTTTCGAAAAATCTATATTCAGGTCTATTTTTTCTAAAAAGTGCTGTTTGCCAAGCATAATCTTCTATATTTCGATATAAAGCTCAAACAAATGATACAAAAGGTTACTTTTCTTCTATTCCTTGCCCTTCCTATAATTTGTTTCGGTCAGAAGAAAACAATGACTCCAGAAGTTTATAAAACTTGGAATAGAATAAGTGATGTGAATCTTTCTAACAATGGAGAATGGTCACTCTACACTGTACATCCTGAGAAAGGAAACAAATCACTTTACATCCATAACAATAAAGATGGTAATGAATACATTTTCCCAAGAGCTGACTCACCTACATTTGATCATAATGGAGAAAATGTAATATTCAAAACCAAACCAGATTACGAAAGCGTCCGAGATCTTAAAAGATTAAAAACACCTAAAAAGAAATTACCCTCAGACACCCTCAGCATATATAACTTAAACTCTTCTAATCTTGAAAAGATACCCAATTTGAAAAGTTATAAAACACCTGATAAATGGGGTGGCTATGTGGCTTTTCTCCTCAAGCCTGATCATGCCACACCAGATAGTCTTTTGCAAATGGCAAGAGAAACTGATGATAGTGGATCAAAGCTCATAATCCAAAATTTAACAACTTCGGAAAAAGATACTCTGCATTATGTCACAGATTATGAATTTGCAGCGGAAGAACAAGGGTTGACAGCTTATTCTCAAGGAATAGACAGTGCTGTGGACCAAGGTGTGTATATCTATGATTTTGATAAAAAAGAGTGGCAAAACATCTATACTACTTCTGGAAAAGTGTCAAATCTATCATGGAGCAAAGATGCTCAGTTTATGGCATTTATATCTGATAATGATTCTACTGAATCCCGGATAAGACCATATGAATTAGTCCTTTATGAAACGGGAAAGATCAGTACAAAAATAGCTGATAAAAGTGCTTCATTCCTTCCTGTAAGTTACAATATCAGTAACCATCACCAAATTAGATTTTCAGATGACAATCAAAGTTTACTCTTTGGAATGATGCCGCCACCAATTCTTCAAGACACTTCATTATTAAAAGATGAAATAGTGAATGTAGAGGTTTGGAGATATAATGATGATATACTTTATACCGAAAATGAAGACAATTTAGAAGATGACAAGGAAAGGTCATTTGATGTATTATATCATATTTCTAATCGCACATTCCAAGTCGTAAATGATAGTGAATATGAGCGGGTTTTATTTGACGAAGATCTGACTAATCCTTATGCCATTGGCATAGAACGCACAGCGTATGAAAGGTATTTAATGTGGACCAGTTACAGTTTTTTTGATGGTTACCGAATAAATTTAAAAACTGGCCATAAAACTCTGTTTACTACTAAAGATCAAGGAAACATGAGACTATCTCCAAAAGGAAATAGTGCTGTGTGGTACAGTCCAAAGGATTCTGGCTACTATTCTTATGACGTCATAAGAAATACAAAACATCAATTGACATCAAATACCGATGGGATATTTTATGATGAAGAGAATGATCGCCCAATGCATCCCAGGTCTTATGGCATAATAGGATTCTCCGATGACGAAATGTATGTTTACATCTATGATCGTTTTGATATCTGGAAGGTGGACTTGAGTGATAATAGCAAGCCACAACGTCTAACGAAAGGAAGAGAAAATCAAAGAGAGTATCGAGTATTAGATTTAGACCAGGAAGAGACACCAGTTGATAAGGAAGGTTACTTTTTAATCAAGTCATTTAATGAGAAAGACAAGAGTGAAGGTTATCATAAACTAGATTTAGATTCAGGATCCCTAACATTGTTATACTCCGGTCCTTACCAGCTCAACCGAAGGCCAACAAAATCAAGGGATTCAGACATCTTACTTACCACAAAACAAAGTTTTGATATTTTTCCTGACCTGATTCTTACTAATACATCACTTACAAAAAGGCAAACCATTTCAAACGCAAACCCTCAACAAAATGAATACAAGTGGGGAGATGTACAATTGTACTCATGGCCGACTTATGATGACAAGAAAGGGGACGGTTTACTATTTTTTCCTGAAGGGTTTGATAAAAATAAAAAATACCCTTTGCTGGTCAATTTCTACGAAAGAAGTAGTGACGGACTTCATCGTCATCGTGCCCCATATGCCCACAGGTCCACAATAAATTTCACCTATTATTTAAGTAAGGGATTTGTAATATTCAACCCTGATATATATTATAGAATAGGAGAACCCGGCCAAAGTTGTTATGATGCTGTAGTATCAGGAGTAGAGGCACTTATTGCCGAAGGGTACATTGATAGTGATAATATAGGAGTACAAGGACATAGCTGGGGAGGATATCAAATTGCTGATATGCTTACCAAAACAGACCTCTTTAAATGTGCGGAATCAGGGGCACCTGTTGTGAATATGATAAGTGCTTATGGAGGAATAAGATGGGGCTCTGGAAGGTCCAGAATGTTTCAATATGAAGAAACACAAAGTAGATTAGGTGCCACGCTTTGGGAGAAGCCTGATTTGTATCTAAAAAACTCCCCAATATTCAATATGGATAAAATGAATACTCCTGTACTTATTCTGCATAATGATCATGACGGAGCAGTACCTTGGTA
>DKPS01000264.1:34766-78476 GCA_002471345.1 Saprospiraceae bacterium UBA7328 | reverse complement strand
TATTGGAGTAAGTGATGGAATTTCTATGGGTACTTCAGGTATGAACTACTCTTTGGTATCAAGAGACATTATAGCTGATAGTATAGAGACTGTTGTGTCAGCACAATGGTACGATGGAGTGGTGACAGTCGTAGGATGTGATAAGAATATGCCAGGTGCGATAATGGCTTTAGGAAGATTAAATAGGCCAGGAATTGTAGTTTATGGAGGCACTATCAGTCCAGGGTTTCATAATGGAAAAAAATTGGATATAGTAAGTGCTTTTGAAGCTTTGGGCCAAAAAGCTGCAGGGGATATTGGAGAAGAAGAATATAGAAATATTGTTAAAAAGGCATGTCCTGGATCGGGAGCATGTGGAGGAATGTACACTGCTAATACAATGGCTTCAGCAATAGAAGCTTTGGGTATGGCATTGCCATATAATTCATCAAATCCTGCGAATAGCTCGGAAAAATCTATTGAATGTGTAAATGTAGGTGCAGCAATAAAAAACCTACTTGAAAAAGACATCAAACCTCGAGACATCATGACTCGTAAGTCTTTTGAAAATGCGATTCGATTGATTACTGTTCTAGGTGGTTCGACCAATGCAGTTATGCATCTTATTGCTATGGCAAAGTCTGTTGACATATCACTGACTATAGATGATATTCAAAAATTGGGAGATAGAACTCCCTTTTTGGCTGACTTGAAACCGAGTGGCCAATATGTGATGGAAGATTTACATAATGTAGGAGGTATTCCAGGAGTGATGAAGATGATGGCTGATAATGGTATGTTGCATACAGATTGTCTCACCGTGACCTGTAAAACAATAAGGGAGAATCTTTCTGAAATAAAACCATTGAAATCAGATCAAAAAGTGATCAGGCCAATGAGTAATCCTGTGAAACCTACAGGACATCTTCAGATATTATATGGCAATTTGGCACAGGGAGGTGCAGTAGCCAAAATTACAGGCAAAGAAGGAGAAAAGTTTACAGGAGAGGCTATAGTCTTCGAATCTGAACAAGAATGTAATACGGCAATTCAGAATAGTGAGATCAAAGCAGGTCAGGTCATTGTAATTAGATATTGTGGTCCTAAAGGTGGGCCAGGAATGCCTGAAATGCTTAAACCTACATCATTAATTATGGGGGCGAAATTGGGAGACGATGTTGCATTGATTACTGATGGAAGATTTTCTGGTGGAACACATGGATTTGTAGTAGGACATATAACACCAGAAGCGTACGACGGTGGCAATATAGGCTTATTACAAAATGGAGATATAGTCACTATAGATGCAATCGAAAACAAACTTTTTGTTGATCTAAGTGATTCAGAGTTAGAAAAAAGAAGAAAAGCTTGGCAACGTCCTGAAAGACCTGCCAGTGGCGTTTTAAAAAAATACAGATATACAGTCTCATCTGCTTCAGAGGGCTGTGTTACTGATGAATTTGAATAATTATGGCGGTAGCAAAATCAAAAGAAGCTTCACCAAAGAATTCCATTAAAAATGAATTGAGAGTGAGTGGTGCAGAAGCAATTCTTAAATGTCTTGTTGCGGAAGATGTGAAAATCATTTTTGGTTATCCAGGGGGTGCAATTATGCCTTTTTATGATGCTCTTTATGGTTATCAAAAGGAAATTCAACATATTCTTACAAGACATGAACAGGGTGCAATTCATGCAGCTCAAGGTTTTGCCAGAGCAACAAGAAAAACTGGAGTAGTTGTAGCTACATCTGGGCCAGGAGCGACAAATTTATTTACAGGGTTGGCTGATGCCATGATGGATAGCACTCCATTAGTGTGTATTACAGGTCAAGTATTTAGCCATTTGTTAGGATCAGATGCTTTTCAAGAAGTAGATGTGATTGGGTGTTCTACCTCTATCACAAAATGGAATTACCAGGTTACAAAAGCTGATGAAATACCAGATGTTATGGCTAAAGCTTTTCGAATTGCAAATACAGGAAGACCTGGGCCTGTACTGATTGATATTACAAAAAATGCTCAAATAGATGAATTCGCTTTTAGTTACAAAAATGACCCTTATATAAGGAGCTATCACCCACGACCCAAAATCGATCATTCTGTTATCGAGGATGCTTCTGAACTTATAAATAAAGCGAAAAAGCCATTTATACTGGCCGGACATGGTATTCACATTGCAGGAGCCAAAGAGAAATTTACAGAGTTTATAGAAAAGACAGGCATTCCTGTAGGATGTACTATTCATGGATTATCCACATTAAGTACAGATCATCCTCAATATGCAGGAATGTTAGGAATGCACGGCAACTATGCGCCTAATATTAAGACGAATGAGTGTGATGTTCTTATAGCTATTGGAATGCGATTTGATGATAGGGTGACTGGTAGATTAGACGCTTATGCTAAACAAGCACAGATAATACACATAGAAATAGATGAATCTGAATTCAATAAGAATGTGCCTATTGATTTAGCCATACATGCTGATGCAAAAGACGCAATAGAAGCATTACTTCCTGTAGTCAAAAAGAAAACTTACCCTAAATGGTTGGCTGAGTTTGAAAAATGTAAAAGAGAAGAGGAAAATAAAGTAATTAAAAGAGACCTGAAAAAGAATATGGTTGGAGGTCTGACAATGGGTCGGGTGATTAAAGAAGTTTCGGATCAGACTGATGGAAAAGCGATAGTGTCAACAGATGTGGGTCAACACCAAATGGCTGCTGCTCGATACTATGATTATTTAGGGGAAGATCAGTGGATATCCTCAGGAGGAGCAGGTACAATGGGTTTTGGTTTGCCAGCTGCTATAGGGGCAAAGTTTGCTTTTCCTGAAAGAGATGTTATATGTATAGTAGGTGATGGAGGGTTTCAGATGACACTTCAAGAAATGGGAGTCTGTCATCAATGGAATGTTGGAGTAAAAATCCTTTTGTTGGATAATGAACATCTTGGCATGGTGAGACAGTGGCAAGAGTTGTTTTTTGAAAGAAGATACAGCTCAGTAGAACTTCAGAATCCAGATTTCCTAAAAATAGCCGAAGGATTCGGAGTGCCAGGAAGAGAAATATCTGATCCTAAAGATTTGGAAGATGGTGTAAAAGAGATGTTACAAACTGACGGAGCATTCTTACTGCATGTAAGAGTAATCAAAGAAGAAAATATATTCCCAATGATTGCAGCCGGGAAGGCTGTGGATGAAATTGTACTAGAATAGTAATAAGACATGACAGAGCAATTTACAGTTACCGTTTTTTCAGAAAATAAATCTGGAATTCTAAGTAGAGTTGTTGGAATAATCACTAGACGTCATATCAATATCGAGTCTATGACAGTGTCTAAATCCTCTATGGAAGGGATTCATAGATTTACCATTTGCCTTGATATAGAAGAATATCGAATTAAGAAACTCGTAGCTCAAATTGAGAAGCAAATAGAAATTCTTAAAGCATTCTATTATAGAAACGAAGAGATGGTGTTCCAAGAAGTGGCTTTATATAAAGTGCCAATTGAATCTTTGCATCATGGTGATAAGGTGGAGCGATTGATCCGAAAGCACAATGCTAGAATTTTGGCAATTGAGCCTAAATATGCAGTAATAGAGAAAACTGGCCATGAATTCGAGACAGAAGCTCTTTTAGTTGACCTCCAAGAATCAGGCATATATGAATTTGTAAGGTCAGGGAGAATTGCCATTGTAAAACCGATGGAGAAACTGAATTCTTACTTGAAATCATTAGAAAAAAAATATTCACATTAGAAATCAACTCAACTTTGAAATAGAGTTGAGACAAATCATATCATTTTAAAAACAATAGAAAATGGCAGTATTAAATTTCGGTGGCGTAGAAGAAAATGTAGTCACAAGAGAGGAATTTCCATTAGACAAAGCAAGACAAACTCTTAAGGATGAAGTCATTGCAATTATAGGTTATGGTGTACAAGGTCCTGGACAATCACTAAATCTTAGAGACAATGGATTCAATGTAATTATTGGCCAAAGAAAAAATTCAAAATCTTGGGATAAGGCGGTAGCCGATGGTTGGATACCTGGAGAAACACTTTTCGAAATTGAAGAAGCTTTAGACAAAGGAACAATTATTCAGTATTTACTTTCTGATGCAGGTCAGATTAGTGTTTGGCCTACAGTTAAAAAATATCTTACTCCTGGAAAAGCTCTGTACTTTTCTCATGGATTTGGTATTACTTTCAAAGAAAGAACGGGTATTATTCCACCTGAAGGAGTGGATGTGATTTTGGTTGCTCCAAAAGGCTCGGGTACAAGTTTGAGAAGAATGTTTTTGGAAGGAAGAGGATTGAATTCAAGCTACGCTATCTTTCAAGATTCAACCGGGAATGCATATGACAGAGTTGTTGCATTGGGAATTGGAGTAGGTTCAGGATATTTATTCGAGACTACTTTCAAAAGAGAAGTATACTCTGATCTTACTGGTGAAAGAGGTACACTTATGGGTGCAATACAAGGCCTTTTTCAAGCTCAATATGAAGTGCTGAGGGAAAAAGGGCACACTCCATCTGAAGCTTTTAATGAAACTGTAGAAGAGGCTACTCAATCTCTGTATCCATTAGTAGCAGAGAATGGAATGGACTGGATGTATGCTAATTGTAGCACTACAGCTCAGAGAGGTGCACTGGACTGGTGGAAAAAATTCAGAGATGCCACAAAACCAATATTTTCTGATCTGTATGATAGTGTGGCATCAGGAAATGAAGCACAACTTTCTATAGACTCTAATAGTCAAGATGATTATAGAGTAAAACTGGAAGCAGAATTAAAAGAATTGAGAGAAAGTGAAATGTGGAGGGCTGGGCAGACAGTAAGGAAGTTGCGTCCTGAAAATGCTTAATGCATCTTGTACAACTATTCACTTTTTTAAAAGAGGATTGAATTTTATGAAGGTAGAATCCTTGAGTCATTTGTTCAGGCATCTATTTTTGTAAGATCTCTAGTAATGTCGCCTTTCTGCCAAAAAGTATTTATGAGGTAGATACAGTGATACTTGCATGTACTTGAAAATAACTTACTTCGCCAAAGAAATTTTATGTTGACAACTTAAGAGTTGTTAGCGTTTAAGTTTGGGTAATTTGATTTAGTCAGATCTCATGAAAGATGAGGTCTGACTTTTTTATTTTTTATGAGTTCTATTGTTCACTTGTCAATATCAAGTCTAATGAAGTGAATTTTTGTTCAAATCGTTTAGACAAAAATGCATTCGTCGAATAACCATTGTAAGTATAAACTGCTCCTCTAAGACCCTTCTTCCTATATAATAGCCTCTTGATGTTTTGTGATTCCTCTCCTATTTTTAGAATAATTCCTACGAGAATATTGCTCAAAGCTTGAGAAGATGTACGGGCTACTTTAGAAGCGACATTGGGTATACAGTAATGAGTAACGCCCTCATATGTAAATGTCGGTTTTTCATGTGATGTCAGTCGAGATGATTCAATACATCCTCCTTGATCTATAGTAAGATCAATAACAACTGAATTCGGTTTCATTTTTTCCACCATTTCATTTGTCACTATGATTGGTGATCTTCCCAGTTTAGAATGTATTGCACCGATTAGAACATCAGCACTAGTAAGTTGATATGCCAAATATTCTGGATTTATTGATGACGTGTGAAGCGGACGGCCTAAATTTTCTTGTAGTCGAGCAATTTTGTCTATATCATTGTCGAATATTCGTACAGATGCGCCAAGATTTATTGCAGCCTTTGTGGCACTTTCTCCTGCTACACCTGCTCCAAGTATTACTATTTTGGCTGGAGGTACTCCTGGAGCTCCGCCGATTAGAATTCCTCTGCCACCATTATTATTGCTGAGAAGCTCAGATGCAGTGATGACAGCTAGCCTTCCAGCCATTTCACTCATTAGTCTTAAGATAGGGAACCCGCCATCTTCATTTCTAATGTACTCAGTTGCAATAGAAGTGACTTGTTTTGATTGAAGTTTGAGTAATATTTCCTTACTCATAAGGGGTAACTGGAGTGGATTGATCAATATTTGTCCAGGTTTTAAAAGATCTGCTTCTTTGCTTGTAATAGGAGCAGATTTGAGTATCATTTGAGATTCAAATACCTTTTTTGTGTCTTTTGTTATTTCTGCACCTGCTGAAGCATAATCACTATCAGAATAAAAGGATCCTTCACCAGCTCCGCTTTCTATAGTTACAATATGTCCATAACCTACAAGAGTTCTAATACTGTGAGGTACCAGTGATATTCTTTTTTCTTCAATAATAATTTCCTTCGGGATGCCTATGGTCAATTTGCTGTTGCTTTTTTTCACATCGACTTTTTCCAATTGAGTAGCATATTGGCCTTCAGAAAAGAAAGTGGAAAAACTTTGTTTTTTATGATGAGACATACTGATAGTTAAGCATTTATAATTAGAATTTTTCTGGAATTATCACTGTTCACTTCGATTTTTACAGATAAATATTGATCTAAAATAGTCTCTATTGCTAGTTCTGGCCATTCTATTAAGCAGTATTCATTAGAAGAAAGATATTCTTCAATTCCAATATCCATTAATTCATCACTATTGTTTAGCCTATATAAATCAAAATGATAGATAATTCCTTTAGGGTAAGTGTATTCATTAACTATAGAAAAAGTTGGACTCGAAGTTTCATCTTCACTTTTTAACATCTTGCAAATGGCATTGACTAATGTTGTTTTTCCCGCTCCAAGATCACCTTCAAGACAAATTATCTTAGAATAATCTTGACCACATAAATAGGAGGCTACAGATATTAAATCTTTGATTTCTGAGATATCAAATTCAATGATTTTTTTATCCATTAAGAAGATTTAGTCATTGGTGATAATTATCAATTTCTGTTTGTCCTCTACAAGGGTATTAGTGTGAGGTGAGGCATATAATATTTGTATATTTGAACCTTCAAATCTACCCACAAAAATACGTGATTAATGGCGGAGCAAAATAGGAATTATACAGCGGATGATATCACCGCTTTAGAGGGGCTGGAAGCCGTGAGAAAGCGACCTGGGATGTACATTGGAAGTACGGATACTAAAGGGCTTCACCACCTTGTTTGGGAGGTGATAGATAACTCTATTGATGAACATCTTGCTGGGCATTGTAGTAAAATTGACCTTGTTATTCATAAAGACAATAGTATTAGTGTCACTGACGATGGTCGTGGTATTCCTGTAGGTATGCATGAAAAGTTGCAAAAATCCGCTTTAGAAGTGGTGCTTACAGTACTTCATGCTGGAGGAAAGTTTGATAAGAACACTTATAAAGTTTCTGGAGGTCTACATGGAGTAGGAGTTTCTTGTGTGAATGCTCTTTCCAGTTATCTTAAAGCAACAGTACACCGTGATGGCAAAATTCATGAACAAGAGTATTCTGATGGGAAACCAATATCTGGTGTAAGTGAAGTAGGAGTTACCGATAAAACTGGTACTATAATAAAGTTTTCTCCGGATTCTGAAATTTTTGATTCTGTAATCTACAACTACACAACTCTATCCAATAGGATGAGGGAAATGGCCTTTTTAAATAAAGGACTTAGGCTTAATATAGAAGATCAGCGAGAGGAAAAAGATGGCAAATACAAGTCTCAAGAGTTTCATTCTGAAGGTGGATTATTAGAATTTGTAGAATATCTTGATGAATCACGAACACCTATCATCGATCACCCAATATATGTCGTTGGGAAAGAAGACAATGTAGAGGTAGAAGTGGCCATGCAGTATAATACAGGGTACACTGAGAATATCTTCTCATTTGTAAATAATATCAATACCAGAGAAGGTGGTACACATGTAGGAGGTTTTAGAAGAGCTGTGAATAGGATTTTTAAAGATTATGGAAGAGACAATGGATACTTCTCTAAGTTGAAATTTGAAATATCAGGAGAAGATTTTAGAGAAGGATTAACAGCTATCGTTTCTGTAAAGGTGCCTGAGCCTCAGTTTAAAGGTCAAACCAAAGGCGAGTTAGGAAATTCTGAAGTTACAGGTATAGTTTCAAGAGCTGTTGGTGATGTTTTAAAAGCCTATTTAGAAGAAAATCCAAATCAATCTAAGAGAATAGTAGAAAAAGTAATCTTAGCTGCTACTGCTAGAAATGCAGCTAGGAATGCAAGAGAGATGGTACAGCGTAAGAATGTACTCACTGGAGGTGGGTTACCTGGAAAGCTATCAGATTGTAGTTCTAGAATCCCTGCAGAGTGTGAAATATTTCTAGTAGAGGGTGATTCTGCAGGTGGTACAGCAAAGCAGGGAAGGGACCGAAATACTCAAGCTATATTGCCATTGAGAGGTAAAATACTTAATGTTGAGAAGGCATTAGAATATAAAATATACGAGAATCAGGAGATAAAGAATATGTTTATCGCACTTGGTGTGAGCATAGAAGATAGAGATGGTGAACGTATCCTAAATATAGAAAAATTAAGATACCATAAGATTGTCGTGATGTGTGATGCAGATGTCGATGGTAGTCACATTGTAACGTTGATATTGACATTTATATTCAGATACATGAAGCCTCTGGTTGAGCAAGGATATGTTTATATTGCTGCACCTCCTCTTTACAGAGTCTCTAAAGGGAAGCAGTTTAGATATTGTTGGAATGATGAAGAGCGTCAAGAGGCTGTCAGTGCTTATAGTAAAGGTGAAGATGATTCTTCTGTAAAAATTCAAAGATATAAAGGTCTAGGAGAAATGAATGCTGAGCAGCTTTGGGAGACCACCATGGACCCAACAACTAGAATGCTAAGAAGAGTTGATATTGTCGATACTATGGAAGCTGATAGAGTATTCTCAATGCTTATGGGCGATGAGGTTCCTCCTCGCCGTCAGTTTATCGAGGAGAATGCTACTTATGCCAATGTCGATATATAAGACAAAGAGTTAAACATTTTGCCCTCCGATTGTTACTTCTTGACAGTTGTAAAAGGTCTGACAATACCATACTTTTGCAGCCTTAAAAAATTAAACCTTCATTAATGTCCAAGAAGTACAAAGTAAAAGATATCAATCTTGCCGATTGGGGTAGGAAAGAAATAGAATTAGCTGAAGCAGAGATGCCTGGGCTTATGGCACTTAGAGACGAATTCGGTGATTCTAAACCTCTTCAGGGAGCGAGAATTGCAGGTTGCCTGCACATGACTATTCAAACAGCTGTATTAATAGAGACACTTGTAGAATTGGGAGCGGATGTAACATGGTCGTCATGTAATATCTTTTCAACACAAGATCATGCAGCAGCAGCTATTGCGGCAACTGGAGTACCAGTTTTTGCTTGGAAAGGAATGAACGAAGAAGAATTTGATTGGTGTATAGAGCAAACATTAACTTCATTTTCTGATGGTAAGGCTCTCAATATGATTTTGGATGATGGAGGAGATTTGACTAACATGGTATTGGATAGATATCCTGAGTTGGTTAGTGATATTAGAGGAATAAGTGAAGAGACCACTACAGGAGTTCATAGACTATACGAAAGAGAAATAAATGGGACACTTGCACTTCCAGCTATTAATATCAACGATTCTGTAACGAAGTCAAAATTTGATAATAAATATGGGTGTAAAGAATCTTGTGTAGATGCGATAAGAAGAGCAACCGATGTTATGATGGCAGGCAAGGTGGCCGTCGTAGCGGGTTATGGTGATGTTGGAAAGGGATCTGCGGCTTCATTACGAGGTGCCGGTTGTAGAGTAATAGTAACAGAGATTGATCCTATTTGTGCGCTACAGGCCGCAATGGATGGATATGCTGTGAAAAAAATGACAACAGCTCTAAAAGATGCAAATATCGTTGTCACAGCCACTGGAAACAAGGATATCATCAGACCAGAGCATTTCAAGATGATGAATGATAAAACAATCGTTTGTAATATCGGGCATTTTGATAATGAAATAGATATGTCTTGGTTGAATAATGATTCAGGAGCAGAGAAAATTGAAATCAAGCCTCAGGTGGATAAGTACACTTTAAATGGTAAAGACATTTTGGTGTTAGCTGAAGGCAGATTGGTAAATTTAGGTTGTGCTACTGGTCATCCATCTTTTGTCATGTCTAATTCATTTACAAATCAAGTATTGGCACAGCTAGAGCTTTGGGAAAAATCAGATAAGTATGAAAACAAAGTTTACATGCTACCAAAACACCTTGACGAAAAAGTAGCAAGATTGCACCTTGCTAAAATCGGTGTAGAACTAGAAGATATGTCAAAAGATCAAGCTGATTATATCAATGTACCCTTAGAAGGCCCTTATAAGCCTGAATACTATAGATATTAGTCTGATATATTGAACCAGAAATGAATAATTTGCGTCTTATGATTAACAAAGAAATCTAAAGAATGCAGTTATTCATTTCTTTTCTTTTTATTCTCTCCACATTATTGTCCACTTCTCTTCATGAGTACCATCTTAGCAATACAGAAATAAGATATAATGAAGAAGAAAGTGCACTCCAGATAATCACACGCATTTTTATAGATGATTTAGAGGAAACTCTAAGAAAAAATGGGCATTCAGGTTTATTCTTATGTACCGAAAGAGAACCTGAACATGCTGAGGCTTTGATTGCCGATTATTTAGAAAAGAATCTTTTGATCAAAGTGGATGGGAAAGCTCAGAAATTTAGCTATCTAGGTAAAGAGATTAGTGATGATTTAATTGCTGCATGGTGTTATCTCGAAATATTAGATATTACACCAACTATTAAAATTGAGGTTGAAAATAATGTTCTATTGGATTCTTTTGATGATCAAAAAAATATTGTGAATGTCAAAACTGATTCGGGTAAAAGAGCAATGTTCATACTTCAGAATGGTGAAAATAGTGGAGTCCTAGATTTATGAATTGGCTGTTTCAAAACATATTTATCCTTCCTATCAAAGTCTATCAATGGTTGATTTCTCCGATATTACAAGGAGCTTTTGGCATGAAATGTAGATATGAACCTTCTTGTTCCTACTATATGATTGATGCAATAAATGAATGGGGTGTTTTTAAAGGAATATTTTTAGGAACTAAAAGAATAATGAGTTGTAGTCCTTGGGGAGGTCATGGTTATGATCCTGTACCCAAAAACCCTAAAAGAAAAACAGATGCAAAATAGACCTAGAAGAAATAGAAAGTCGAAGGCCATTAGGGGCCTAGTTACAGAAACAAGATTGCACACTGATCATTTAATCTACCCCCTTTTTCTAGTGGATGGAAATGGAGTTAAAGAAGAAATTTCGTCACTACCTGGAAATTATAGATGGTCTGTTGACAGTGTTTTAAGTGAAATAGAGGAGTGTATTTCTTTGGGCATAAGTAACTTCATACTGTTTCCGAAGATAGATCAATCAAAAAAGGACAAAAAAGGTACCCATAGTTATGCTGGAGATAATTTTTATCTACGAGCTTGTGCTAAGATTAAAATGCACTTTCCTGAAGTGACACTTATTAGTGATGTAGCATTAGATCCATATAGTATAGATGGACATGATGGAATTGTAGAGAATGGAAAGATTCAAAATGATGAAACATTGGAAATCTTATGTAAAATGAGTACAGCACAAGCAGATGCTGGATTTGATATTTTGGGTCCTTCTGATATGATGGATGGAAGAGTAGGAGCAATGCGTGGAGCATTAGATCAGAATAGCTTTTTTGACACTTCAATTATGTCTTATACTGCTAAATATGCAAGTGCCTTTTATGGGCCGTTTAGGGATGCTTTGGATTCTGCTCCTGTGGAAAGTGATGATATTCCAAAAGACAAGAAGACATATCAAATGAACCCTGCTAACAAGCTTGAATCATTGATCGAGGCTGAACTCGATGAATTAGAAGGTGCTGACTTTCTGATGGTTAAGCCTGCTTTACATTATCTCGATATTATTCATCTATTGAAAGAGAGCTCCAATCTTCCTATAGCGGCTTATCATGTGAGTGGTGAATGTGCTATGCTCATTGCAGCTTGTCAAAAAGGTTGGTTGGATTATAACACCGCAATGCCTGAAGCCTTACTTAGTATCCGTAGAGCCGGATGTGATGCGATAATCTCATATTTTGCTAAAGATTATGCTCAACTAGTACAGAATAGGTTATAATATAAACTGTTCTTTTGCGAAGAAAGCCCTTTTCTTCAGCTTGGATTATTATTAGAAGCACCTCTGAGTATGCAACAGTATAGTTTCAATATTGTAATATCGGCTTGTTGAGCTTTATATGCCAGTTATATATAGGATTACATCTAGGTGCATGAATTCTAGATATTATTTATTCTTGATCAATAAAATCTTTGAACGATATTTATACAATCCACTAATTTCATCATAAGAAAATTAAAATATGCCAAAAACGGATGTGCTCATCATTGGAGCAGGAGTAGCTGGTTTATCAGCAGCAATAAGACTAGCTGAGGAACGTAAGGATCTAGATATAACCGTTTTGACTAAAACTCATTCAGGTGAAAGTAATACTAGGTGGGCCCAGGGGGGAATTGCAACTGTATGGGACATGGAAGTGGATAATTTTGAAAAACATATTGCTGACACCTTGGATGCTGGAGATGGTATTTGTGATCCTGAAGTTGTGGACATAGTGGTAAAAGAGGGTAGAGATAGAGTGGAAGAAATTATTTCGTGGGGCACAAGATTTGATAAAGAAGAAGATGGAGATTATAATTTAGGAATGGAAGGTGGACATTCTGAGAATCGTATTCTGCACTACAAAGACATCACAGGGTGGGAAATTCAGAGAGCTTTAAATGAAAAAGTAAAGGAATATAGTAATGTGACCATTTATGAACACTTTTTTGCAATGGAGCTGATTACACAGCACTTTTTAGGAAGAAGCATAACTCGTTTAACTCCTGATATAGAATGTTATGGTGCATATGTTCTTAATAAGAGAACTAATGATATAGAGACTTTTGTTGCAAAAAATACTGTTCTCTGTACGGGAGGAGCAGGCCAAATATATAGAAATACCACTAATCCGGTTATTGCCACAGGGGACGGTATAGCAATGATGTACAGGGCCAAAGGGAGACTGGCAAATATGGAGTTTATTCAATTTCACCCAACCGCACTCTACAATACAACGGGTGAAAATCCAGACTTTCTAATTTCAGAAGCTGTAAGGGGATTTGGAGCTATTCTGAGAACTCAATCTGGCAAGGAATTCATGGATAAGTATGACGAAAGAAAATCACTAGCCCCTAGAGATATAGTGGCAAGAGCGATAGACAATGAAATGAAAATGTCAGGAGCTGATTATATGTGTTTGGATTGTACCCATTTGGATCAAGAGCGATTTTTGGATCATTTTCCTACTATTTATGAAAAATGCAAAAGTGTAGGGATTGACGCTTTTAAACAATTTCTTCCTGTAGTCCCTGCTTGTCATTATGTCTGTGGTGGAATATGGACAGATCAGCAAGGATGTACATCTATTGAGCAATTATATGCTGCGGGTGAGTGTACTAATTCGGGCTTGCATGGAGCGAATAGGTTAGCGTCGAATTCATTATTAGAAGGACTAGTCTTTGGGCATAGAGTGGCACTGGATATAGCCAAGAATATAGATAAAGTGGATTATCAACAGGATATTCCTGAATGGAATGCTAAAGGCACTTCAGAACCTAAGGAAATGGTACTAATTACACAGTCATGGAAGGAACTTAAAGAATTAATGAGTTATTATGTTGGCATTGTAAGGACAGATGTCAGAATAAGAAGAGCATTGGATAGATTATGGATTTTGTATCGAGAGACTGAGGAGTTGTATAAGTCGTCTTTTGTTTCTCCACAACTATGTGAATTGAGAAACTTAATAACTATAGCCTATCTCGTGACTAGAAGTGCGGATATGAGAAAGGAGAGTAGGGGGCTTCATTATAATACAGATCATCCAGGGCAATTTAATTATCGAGAGACTACTTGGCTTTGACGTTCAAGTCCAGACCACTTCACCATAAGATATTGCTTTGTCACTTTCCTTATTCTTGACCTGATAGATGAAGGCGTTTTCACTTAGTTTTTGTCCCCCTATGACAAGTTGATCACCCAACAGACTTTCTGATCTAATGTGATATGTCAACTCTTTTATTTTTTGAGTTTTAAGTATCTCTAAAGGAGTGCTTTCTATCATTGATTTGATAAAATAGATATTGTTTACATGATCATTCCAGTCAGTGTCATAATAGTTTGGAGAAAACTCTTTAATAAACTCAAATTCTGTTGGTCTCCGAAATTTGGATGAGGGGGGTTCAAGTATTTGCTCCTCCTCAGGTGCGACCATGTCCTTATATTTTAATGGAATGCGTTCTAGTTTTCTAGTGCTAAGATTAAGTATGGTCCAGGTTGAAGAAGCAGTAGAAAGAAGCTTGTTTTGAGCATCATATAATTTGTAATCTCTCGAAGCTAATATCTTTTCTGTGGTAATTGGATAGGTCACTATTTTAACCTTATCACCTAACATTGGATAGTTATAAATTTTAAGATTTTTTCTCAAAAGAACCCAAGAAATATTATCACTTTCCATATCCCAAACAGAAAAACTATGCTCGAGAGAATTCTGCATACTTCCTTCTTGCATCAGTCTGAGCATTGCAGGGACCGACATCATTTTGTCAGGAGTTACCTCATCTGCTCTTATGATATATTTACCCTCGAACTTCATACTAATCTAGGCAAGAAGGATGTATGCCAAGTACATAATTATTTACGACATCTATCATTGTAGCAGTGTTGGCTCCTTCGAACCCTTCTATCATTTTGTTACGTAAAGCTCCCTTGGCATATTGAGTAAGAGGTTTTGAAATAGGCGAAAATGACCAATGCCATTTTTCTTCTTCATATCCGTTTGGCCTTTCATCTCCCTTCGCAGTGTATACCTGACAGAAACCAAAGGAATGGGCATTAGAAATTAACCAATCATATAGATCTAACCCATCACCTGTTTCAAACCATTTATTACTAAATGAATTCAAGTCAATATCAGTACCCCAGTGATGCCTACTCGTTCCTGGCATACTACTATAGAGCAGTATTTTTAAGGCTCTTTCTTTTTCATCCTTTATTTCTGAAGCATCTACTCCATCTGACAGAATGGTTTCTCCATTCCATTTGTTTTCCCATAATCCTTTTTGATAGTTAAAATTTCGAGATGCTGATCTAATTTGCAGAATTATTCCTTCATTACTAGCTGCTTCCCACATATTTTGAAATGCTTTATAAGCTTCAGTTCGCATATACATCCCTTCTCTATCGGCATACTTTATTTCTATTGGAGAAAAAAGGGCATGAGAGGCTGGGTCAAAATGCCCCATAAGGTAGGCAACAGTGTGAGTAGTGTCGGCCATTAGTTTTTCTATACTAGAGTTTTGTTTATGATGGTTTATATCAATTGGTTCATCATTTTTACATTGAAACAATGTAAATGTTAGAATTAGCAACCAATTGAATTTAGAAATAACTAGCATCATTAGAACTTATATTTTGTATTGATTTGTCTTTTTTCAATGGGAGATATCCAAATGCATTTTTTTCTTTTATTATCAATACTAGTTCAGGTGGGAGTGCTTTTTCCCACGAACTATTACCCAGAGTTCGAAGATCTTTTAAAATTTCACTTGGGATTATATCTAAAAGAGATTTGTCAAACCCTTCAACTGCCACAATCTGTTTTTGCTCTTTAAGGTGAGAATAAAGGAATTTAATGCCTTCGGGTATTTGCATGCTATCTACAGTGAGTAAATCATCTTTTGAACCAAATTTTGCAGGATATACATATACTCTAATATTCTGAGTAAATATTTCCCCAAAAGCTACTAATAGACGACCATTTTTATTTTTCTCATATCTCTTTTTGAATATTTCCTGAATTTCTATCGCCCCTATTACTAGGCCTAACTGCTGAATTTTATAATCTTTTAGATAGTCTATAAGTCCTTGATGATTAGTACAATTCGATATAATAACTTTATGACCAAGTGCACATAACATATCAGCCCTATCTAAATAGTCATTTTCATCAAGCTCATAGTCTCTGGTTAAGTTCTCTATGGTAATCTCTGCTATAAGCTCAGAATTTTCTTCAGTTGCCTCAGATTCATTGAGAAATTGATTAAAACTTGTTTTAAAAGCATCAACACTCACGACCGTAGGAGGCTTAAAATTACCTCTTACCACCATAAGGTTCTTTTTATACAGAAACTCAGAGGCATGTATACTTTTCTTCTCATTATCGAACATTGCGACGTCGGTAAGAGAATGTTTCACCAAATAGAGTGAAAGGAGCCTATTGTCAATATTATCAAGATCAGGACCGCTTATACGCACCATATCTATCTTTATTCGACTCTTTAATCCATCCATAAGAGATACAATCATCTCTTCTGGAGTGCCTCGATACATAAATGCTGCATAAATGAGATTTACACCTAGAATACCTATAGCTTCTTGCTGTTGCCTATTGTTTTTGTCCAGCATTCTGACATGAAGTACTAAGTCATTGTAAAATCCTCCTGGAATACACTGAAACCTCAGACCCATCCATCCATTTCCTTTTATAGTCCGCGCATAGTTTATAGCTTGTACGGTATCTGCAAAAGCAAAAAAGCAGGAGTCTGATCTTAGATCTTCTAGCCTCTCTTCCATGAGCCTATACTCATGTTCCAACATTTTAAATAGACGTTTTTCACTTACATATCTCCCAGCATTCTTACCTCCATATATTGCGTCAGAATAAGTCTTATCATATGCTGACATTGTTTTGGCCACTGTACCAGCTGCTGCCCCTACCTGAAAAAAGTTTCTAGCCACTTCTTGGCCTGCTCCTATTTCAGCAAAAGTCCCATAGATTTTATCATTTAGATTGATTTCTAGTGCTTTTTGCTCTGTCTTAAGAATCTGTCTATTCATAGAGGTGCAAAAGTATGTATTATAATGAAGATGATTTATAAATCTGAATCAATGAAGGATTGGATTCTGCTTTGTGTTTTTTGAATTTTTCTTTCCAATTTATTGAAAAAGAGATTTCGATTTCTTTCTGAGACTTCGGTTATATATTCTGATTTATTTTTAATTCCTTCAAACCATTTTTCAGTGTGGTTGAAAACCCTTTTATCTGTACTTGATATTATATTAGGACTATCATAAGTGGAGAATATAGCATTCATCAGATCAGACTTCAACATAATAGTATTATTAGTAAAAACTAACTCATTATGATACAATTGAAAAGGTACAGAGGCGGTTTTGGGATCCTGATCAGGATTAAATTTTTTTCCAATCTCTGCCATTTTACAAACATGTTGGTTAAGATTAATTAAGGCATCGCATAATTGTAAAGCAACATCAGGGCTTTCAAATTTCCCATTGGTGAGGACAAATTCTATCTGATTGAGAGTATTGTCAAAAATATTTAAACACCACAATTCAGTAGTATTAAAACTCATATATTTCTCACTGCAATCTTTCATTTGCACTAGCATATCAGGCGAAAACAGATCAAAAGAAAATGGATGTTCTATTGCACTTTTAATGTTCCATACCGTCTTTCCCCAGATGTATAATTTGAAACACATTATTTCTGGAAAAGTGCCATATAAGAACATTGGTATTTCAGCAGTAGCATAAATTACTTCCGCATTAGGCAGTTTAGACGCATTATCAAGATAAGAAATTAACCCTTGTAAATAATGATTATAGTTACTTACTGGATTCTTGAAGGCATTAACCGTAAAAAGAGCTTTGTCATGATCTTTAAAGATTAGTTCGTCTAAAGATACGGAGTGGTGCTTTGCCAGGATATTTACCTCTTCTAAGTTTAACTCAGAATCACCTCTTAGGCGTCTATAAACTGCATCTTTTCCTAAAGAAAGGATTTTAGACAGATCATCAACAGCAATTGTCCTTTTAGGATACTTCGAAAGTATCTCTTCTAAAAAAACCATTTGCAGAGTTGATGTATTCAAGTTAGGGTATGCTTAGAAAGGATGGCAATATGGACAAATTTGGATAAAATTTATAAAGACAAAGAAATTTTTATTGATATTAAATAAATAATTATATGTTTTCATCAATGATAGCAAAAAACCATATAATCGAATATATCATCTTTGTAGCGTAGAAAAGAGCCTCCAAATATGGTCTTTACACAGACTACATTTGGAAACATTTGAAATCAATTGGAACCGCATTGTGATTGAGCATTGCGGTTTTTTATTTTTCTATTTTATTTGTTAACGCTATGCCCATAGCATGATTTGTTCTTATCAGAAACTCGTATTGGTAAACTCTATTTGATTTATTAATGCTTTTATATCTATTTATCAGAGCGTATATGATAACAGAAAAGCGATAATTATCAAAATACATTGACATCTCAAAGGATTAGGAAATATTAATTTGGTAATTATAGGTTTTAGATGCGCCTTTTTTGGGCTTCTTGCTAATGTCATGTTTGGAGGGTGTAATGGAATAATTGATGTGTGTTGTAATTGACTTTTTTACTTTCTTAGGCGGGGAAAATTTTATATTGAGAGTTTTGTAATATCTGATCTTTCCTTTCCTCAATTTATGATGAAATTCAAATTTGAGCAGATTTGCTACTCTTTCAGCTTCTTCATTACAACTTGGAGTGAGACCTAAAATGATTTGATTGCCAATGACCTTACCTGTAAAATCTATTTCTATTTTGATTCTAACAGTTCCTTTAATCTGATCTTTTATTGCGTCCTCAGGATACTTAAGGTGTGAATAGATAAAGGAGCTCATTTTTCGTGGGCCTCCTGGGTAAAGTGGTTTTGGAATAAACTTATCAGCCTTACGCCCCTTTTTCATGTGATAAATATAAGCTTTAGCTTTCTCCCATTTTTATCAGTTCTGCAAATACTCCTGCTGCAGTGACTTCTGCTCCTGCTCCAGGCCCTTGAACTACAAGAGGTCTTTCTTTATATCTTTCAGTGTAGAATACTGCCATATTATCCGTACTTGCTAGATTGTAGAATGGATCATCTTGTGTAACTTTTTCCAATGTGATTTTCGCATTTCCATCTTCTAAAGACGCAATATATCTTAGTCTTGATTCTTCTTTTTCCGCATTATTTACTAATGATCTGAAGTAGTCTTCATGATGATCCAGCTCGTGCATAAAATTTTCTACTGTATCTGCATCCATACATTCTTCAGGTAGTAGAGCTTCAACTGAGACCTCATTTGGCTCAAGTGGATATCCAGCAACTCTACTGAGGATAAGTATTTTCCTTTTTACATCTTGGCCTGATAAATCTTCTCGTGGATCTGGTTCTGTAAAGCCTTTCTCCCTTGCTAAAGAGACAACTTCCGTAAAAGATTTATCTGATGAATAATTATTAAAAATAAAAGATAAAGAACCCGACAAGACGGCCTTAATACTCCGAATTTTATCTCCACTATCTACTAGCCCTTGCAATGTCTCAATGATAGGTAGCCCCGCTCCAACATTGGTCTCAATTCTGAAATCCACATTTTTTTTGACAGAGATGTCTTTTAGCTTTTCAAAATATTCATAAGAAGAAGAGGCACCTACTTTGTTTGGTGTAGATATTGAAATATTCTTATTGAGGATACTACCATAGTGAGTGGGGATTATTTTATCGGCCGTACAATCTACAAATACAGAGCAGGCTAAATTGCATTTATAAATATCTTCCAGATAGTTTTCAATGACCATTTTTTGGTCAGAATTGGTAAGCCTTTCTTTCCAGTCTCTTAATTCAATGCCATCTTTATCAATGACATATTTTTTAGAATTTGCAAGACCTACAATCCTAATATCAAGATTTTTAGATTTTTCAAGGTGTGTTTTTTGTGCTTGTATTTGATTTAGAAGTGTTGTTCCAATAAGTCCCGTTCCTACCATAAATACATTGAGTCTTTTCTTTTCAGAAAGGAAGAAGCTTTCATGAATTAAATTCAGAGCTTTAACTCTATCTTTTCCTTTGATTACGAAGGAAATATTGAGTTCAGATGAACCCTGGGCAATAGCAATTACATTGATTCCATTTTTGCCTAAACTCTCAAACAATCTGCCAGCCACGCCTGGAATACTTCTCATTTGCTCTCCTACGATAGCAAGTGCACAAAGGTCCGTCTCTACCTTTGGTTCTTTGAAAAATCCATTTTCAAATTCTTTTTTGAATTCCTTCTTAACAGCTGAGACAGCTTTCTTCATATCACTCATTTTCATTGCTGCACAGATCGAATGCTCTGAAGATGCTTGAGTGATCATGATGATGTTTATTTGTTCGTCAGCAAGAGCTTTAAAATATCTAGCAGCCGTGCCTGGCACGCCATACATTCCACTTCCTTCTAAAGTCAAAAGAAACACATCTTCAATTGCTGTAAGGCCTGTAACTGTTTTAGAATATTTTTCCTTCTTTACTCTGCCTATACGGGTACCTATAAAATCAGGATTGAATGTGTTTTTAATAAAGATTGGAATGTTTTTTTCTAGAGCAGGTTGTATTGTAGGAGGATATATCACTTTTGCTCCCATATTAGCCAACTCCATGGCTTCATCATAGGTAAGATAAGGGATAGTGTATGCATGATTTACAACTCTTGGGTCTGATGTCAAAACGCCATCTACATCTGTCCAGATTTCCAGAGCATCTGCCTCAAGAGCTCCAGAGATAATAGAGGCAGTATAATCAGACCCACCTCTACCAAGAGTGGTCGTAAGACCTCCAATATCTGAAGCGATAAATCCTGTAACTACTTGTGTAACTTCCGGATGAGAAGAGATATAGTTTTTAATTTCGCCATATGTTACATCAAAATTGACAACTGCTTTTCCAAATGCTCTATTTGTTTTTACTACTTCTCTGGCATCCAGATATGCCGCGTTGATTCCTAAAGTTTGAAGATATTCTGCAATAATAAAATTAGAAGATCTTTCTCCGAAAGAAAGTACATAGTCCATTGTACGAGGAGATGCTTCTCTTACCAGGAATACTCCTTTTAATAGATTAGTAAGTGTGGTAAATATATCGTTGAAGTATGATTTTGTTACTTCACTTTCAATTTCTAATGCTTGGATAGCCTTATTATGCCTATCTATAAATTGACCAAGTTCTTCTTGATAGGTGTCTTTGCCTTTACTAGCCTTTTCGGCCATTTGGATGAGTAAGTCTGTGATTCCACCAAAGGCTGAACATACCACAGTCAAATTTTCCTTATTCTCAAGAATTCTTTTAGAAAGAATATTTCCAATGGATTTGATTCGTTCAGGTTTACCCACAGAACTACCACCAAATTTTAAAACTATCATCTACCTATTTAAAAATGAGAATCACAAAAGTATAATCATTTCTTTTTCTATTTGCCATTCACTAGGTAAAATGAAAACGGGCTTGCCCTTTTAAAAAAGCAAACCCGTTTAAATTATTTTTTATTTACTCTATATGAGCTAACTAAAAGTCATCATTATCCAAACAATGACTGCCAAAATAGCCACTGTAAAAACTATATCCCAAATATTATAGCTGTCCTGATTCTCTTTTTTCTGCTCTGCTGAAAGTGTACTAAAAGTCAAACCTTCTAGCTGTTCTTCATTAGGTTTTGGAGTAAGTAAACTTACCACAACAGCTATCAACACACAAGTGAAGAAAAACAATGAACCAAAAACTAACCAATTAAAATCAGCTATTTGATACATTAAAGAGTCAGTTGCAAATGATCCCTTGAAAGTTTCTATTGTCAATTTTGTAAACCCAATAAAAAGGCCTGCCACTAGAGTAGCTATGGCACCACTAGAATTAATCCTTTTATAAAAAATACCTAGCAGGAATATCGCAGCTATTGGAGGCGCCAAATAGGACTGTACTTTTTGCAAGTATTCATATAGTCCACCTGCTAACATAGTAATTACAGGTATCCAAATTATGCCACAAATCACGACAACAACTGTAGCAATTTTGCCAATTCTAACTAACTCTTCTTCAGCTTTACCTGGGTATAATCTCTTGTAAATATCTAATGTAAAAAGTGTGGAACAAGAATTAAAAACCGAAGCTAGTGAACTCATTAATGCTGCTAATAAACCAGCAGCTACTAATCCTCTTAAACCAGCTGGTAATATATTCATCATTAATACAGGAAATGCTTGATCTGGAGTATCCCAATGTAATTCTCCTTTCATCTTTAATGCAAGGGCAACAATACCCGGAATTAAAAACAAGAAGATTGGAGTAATTTTAAGTGCTGCTCCAAAGATAGTTCCTCTCCGAGCTTCCTTGATATTCTTAGCTGTAAGCACTCTTTGTACGATTACTTGGTCTGTACACCAATACCAAAGCCCTACAATACTACTAGTTATTACTAATGGCAGCCATGGATAGTCAGGATCCGAGTTAGGTCTCCACATATTCATGTATTCAGGTGTGACAGTTGCTTTGAGCTCAGCCCAGCCTCCTACGGCATTCAGTCCCATAATAGAAAGAGTAGCTGCGCCTACTAATAAAATAACAGTCTGTACAGCTTCGGTATAGACAACTGCTCTCATTCCTCCGAGAATTGTATAAAAACCAGTAAGAACTACGGTAGAAATGGCTCCAACCCAAAACGGAATTCCTAGTAGGGTAGATACTACTATTCCTCCAGCATAAATAGTTACTGATACTTTTGTCAATACATATGCTAAAATCGAAAGTATAGAGAGTACCCATCTCGATCGTGCATCAAATCTTTTCTCTAAAAATTCGGGCATTGTGAACACCTTACTTCTAGCATAAAAAGGAAGAAAAACCCATCCAAGCATTAAAACCAACCAGGAATGAAGTTCATATATAAGCAAAGGCATTTTATCTCCAGCCCCATTTCCTGCAAGGCCAACTACATGCTCTGATCCAATGTTTGACGCAAATATTGATGCACCTACAATAAACCAACCCGTATTTCTACCGGCCAAGAAATAGTCTTCTGATGTATCGTTTTTTTGTCTGAATACCCAGATAGCAACACCTGCAAGTACACCGAAATATGTGAGGAGTACAGTATAATCGAGGGACGAAAGAGTGGCATTCATTTTTTAATAGTTTATATGTATTGATTGATGAGATATTCTAACATTTCTTGTTTACCGCTAATGAGCGATGGATGCGAAGAGCTATGTGCAATCTTGCTTAAGTCATTAAGAGATAGGTTGCCTTTTTCAAATTCTGCACCACTTCCATTATCAAAAGTGCTGTATCGGCTCTTTCTTATTTTTTTATAATCTGATTCTTCTAATATTCTTTCTGCTATGAGCATAGCTCGGGCAAATGCATCCATACCACCGATATGAGCAATAAACAGATCTTCAAGGTCTGTAGAATTTCTTCTTGTCTTAGCATCAAAATTTATTCCTCCGCCTTGAAACCCATCAGACTCAAGTAAAATAAGACAAGTTTGAGTTAGCTCATATAAATCAACTGGAAACTGATCTGTGTCCCAACCGTTTTGATAGTCACCTCTGTTAGCATCCATACTCCCCAGCATGTTATTATCTACCGCTACCTGTATTTCATGCTCCATAGTATGATTAGCAAGTGTAGCATGATTAGTCTCGAGATTAAGCTTAAAATCATTATCTAATCCATACGCCCTTAAAAATCCTATTACGGTAGCTGCATCAAAATCATATTGATGTTTGCTTGGTTCCATAGGTTTCGGTTCTATAAAAAAGGTCCCTGTAAATCCTTGATTTCTTGCATAATCTTTAGCACAATGAAGAAACTGTGCCATGTGGTCCAATTCCCTTTTCATATCAGTATTCAGCAAAGACATATATCCTTCTCTTCCTCCCCAAAACACATAGTTTTCACCGCCTAATTTGATAGTTGCATCAATTGCATTTTTGACTTGAGCACCGGCATATGCTACAACGTGAAAGTCCGGGTTGGTGGATGCGCCATTCATGTATCTAGGATGACTGAAAAGATTCGCTGTACCCCAAAGTAACTTCACACCAGAAGCATCCATTTTTGCTTTTGTGTAATCCGTGATCTCATCTAACCTTTTTCTATAAGTTGAAAGGTCGGCATCCCCCTCGTCCACCAAATCCACATCATGAAAACAAAAGTAATTGACTCCTAATTTGGTGTAAAACTCAAAGGCTGCATCTGCTTTGTTTTTTGCTCTCGTCAATATGTCAGAAGATTGATCCCAAGGGTATTGTTTAGGACCATCACCAAAAGGATCGTTACCAGTGTTACAGAAGGAATGCCAATAAGCTACTGCAAATTTGAAATGATCAGCCATAGACTTACCAGCCACAGTTTGAGAAGGATCATAGAACTTAAATGCTAGATTGTTTTTAGAATCTTTTCCTTCAAAATGGATCTTTCCTATTCCTTTGAAATATTCTTCTGATCCAATTAATACCTCAGCCATTATTTAATGTTTGAATTTAAAATAAAGTGATGGTAATGATAGAGCTTATCGATATTATCTTAATTTCTATAATTGCTTTATCGGTATACTATATTGTCTGATTTGAAATAAAAAAAGCCTTCCAAAATCAATTGAAAGGCTCTATATTTTTACAATATGATGATATTGTTAATCCAGTATATCACTAGGACTAAGAAGATCATAGAATTGATCCACTTTAGGAAGAATGATTATTCTTGTTCTTCTATTTGCAGATCTTCCTTGTGAAGTATCATTAGTTACAAGAGGAACATGTTCTCCTCTCCCTGCTGCGATTAATCTGTTTGAAGCAATTCCAAATTCATCTTGAAGAACTCTAACAACTGAAGTAGATCTCAGTACACTTAAATCCCAGTTGTCGTCATAACATGTTCTGCTGATAGGAAGATTATCAGTGTGACCTTCTACCATTACTTCAACTTCAGGTCTAGATTCTACGATTTGTGCTATTTTTCCTAACACTTCATTTGCTCTTGGAGTAATATCACTACTGCCGCTCTTAAAGAGCATTTTATCGCTTAAGTTGATATAAACTACTGTCTTATCTACAGAAATCTCAATATCACTATCATCGATTCCATCTTCAAGCACATTTGTAAGATTTACAGCTAAAGCTAGATTTAAAGAATCAGCTTTAGTTTTAGCAGCTTGTATGTGTTGAATGTATTTATCTTTTCCTTCTAGTTGTGAAAGAGTTTCTCTGATATTATCATTAGCGGATTGAGTCAATGTAGTTAGGTCTCCTACTTGTTCCACCGTTCTGTCTCTTAATTTTCTCAGATCTACAATTTGGTCTCTTAGATCATTTATTTGTTCGTCTTTAGACCCAATTGTCGTATTTGCACTGCTCAGGTCCTGTTCACATACACCGAGTAATCTTACTTGTTCTTTCAGATCGATATTATTTTGAGTTAAATCAGACTTGGTATTGTCCAATTCTGCTTGAAGCGCTTCAAATTCTGATTTGCTTATGCAGGATGTCATTAATAATGCTGACGTAAGAGTAAAAAAGATAGCTTTAACTGTAGTTTTCATGTATTAGTTTGTTTTAACAGAAAATATTAGAATCAAAATCTACGCAATTTTAATTAAAATGTTACGAATTAAGCTAAAACTCTCCATAGTCTTTTGCTCATACCTTGATTTTTCTTGTTAACTATTTCATAATTACATCATTTCAGGGTTAAATATCATTTAAGCAAAGTGCATTGTTTTGTCTCGCCTTCTATATTCGAGAGGAGTAACTAAAATTTGTTAGCAATAAAATGACGAGAAAGATGAAAAGTGAAATACTCCTTAGAATTGGTCTTTTTGGGTTTTTAATTATCTCTACATCATGTAATAATAGTCTGAAATATTTTAGCCAAGAGATGCATTCTGAATTTCAATGGGACAACAATGAAATCAAAAAGATTCAATTCTATTTATCAGAGGATATTTTTTTATGGAGAAAACTTAAAGAAGAAGATACTCGTATTAAAAATGGAAAAATAAGAATTGTTGATGATAGTGAAGTAGAAGAAATTGTTATTTCAAAAAACACTCCAGGCGTTGTCATATTCATACCTAAAAAGAATAAGTTGGCTGTAAGTTTTGATGAAGACGATGATCTTTTTTTGATGTTTGGGCCTAATCCTAAAAGAGGTGACAAGTATGTTCTTTTGGCAAAGGACTGGGATCGTAGAATTGGTAAGGTGACTTATGGGGGTCAAGTTTATAACACGTTGTCCGAAAGTGCATTTGCCGGATTGCTAGTAGATATTAAAGAAGCCAAAAATGTAAAGTACAATTCTAAGAAGGCTACTGGAAGAAGAGTAAGGGATTGAATTATGATTGTCTAGATTATTCACCTTTGTATAATATTTCTTTGCTTTTTTTAGAATGAAATGAGATTAGAGCTAATGATAAAAATAGAAATGGTCCTACTTTGACAGCTTCTATTAAATCATTGATTAAGATCATAACCATAATGCCGATCAATATCAAGAGTGACATCATCACAGTATTTTTGCTATCATGGACTCGATGATAAGTACGTTCTCCTTTATAAATTGCGGAAAGTAAAAGAGAGAGGAGAATAAGTAGCCCAATGACTCCCTGCTCTACCGCGGTCATGAGATAATAATTGTGTATACCGGATTTATCAGGATTGTCGCTGACATATGTTTTAAAACTGTTAGAAGTAAATGGTTTGTAGGTAAAATAGAAATTATTTGGACCAAATCCTGTCCATGGTTTTTCGTTGATCATCTTTAATCCAGCTACCCATCTATGAAGTCTTTCCATAGTAGAAATGTCTTCCATTTTGTAAGTGGCCTCCATAAGATGGTCAAATCTAGAATGAGCAACTGTACTTTCATAGTTAGGTGCCAAATGAAGATAATTGTTATCATGAACCATATAGAACAAGCCTGATAAAGCAATAATCAGTGATAGCAAAGAGACATAGAATAGGATCTTATATCTTATCAATAGTGCAGCAACTGCCATAACAAATACTGCCACCATCGCAGCTCTGGTGAAGGAAAAATAGATTGCAGATAATAGAATTATGAAAAAAAGGAAGTACCATTTTTTATTTGAAGAAATCTTCACTTTATACCAACATAAGGGTAGTGCTATAACAAGTAGAACAGCATAATTCACATGATTTCTATAAAAAGGAGATACTGCCCAACCAATTGTATCAAATGAAAAGTCTCTTGTAAAATGTCTCGCCATGACATATATTATAGATATAGCTAATCCTGATAAAAAGACTCTAACTAAATAGGATAAATCCTTTTTTTCTTTTAGAAAATGTGTGGACAAAAAGTAGAACGGTAATATATACCAGAGTTTTGCAGCTAAGAATTTAGCTGAGACCATTGGGTCGTCTGCCCAAATCGTAGTAAACATTATCCATATTAGATGAATCAAAATGAAAAGGGTAACAATGTCCAATTGATACGAAGAATACTTTTTTCTTATGAAGAAAAAAATCGAGTACAGAAAGAAAAATAGAATAATAGGTTCTGTCGGGAGGTCTGTGCCTAAACCATTTGGAAAATATATCTCAATTGAAAAAGGAAGGATGCCAAAAAACAAGAAGAAAGAAAATTTTGGATTAGAAATGGCCAAATAGCTCAAGACTATGACAATTGGGAATAGAGATATATACCATTGATCTAAAAGAAGGCCCAATACAATGGCCACCAAAAATAAGCCTAGGCATAAGTAATATGAAGTAATTCTTTTCTTTTGGACTTGATTCGATATGAAGGCGGTCAATGCCAAAGTGTCTACTTCTTTAGTTCTTCTATTATGAGAATAACTAGAGCACTGAGAAGAGCCATAATTAAGAGCGCTCCTAGTACATAGACACTTCTAAAGGGGCCGGCTTTTGACACGGGTGTAGATGCTTGTTGTACAATATGCATAGCTGATATCTCAGACTCTAGAGCAGAGCGAAGCCTATAAGTATTAGATTGATACTTGACTAGATTTTCTGTTGTGAATTCTATCTGATCTTCTAATGATTTGACTAGTGAAATGCCTTCTGTATAGTCTTTGACTTGTCTTTCTATTTTTGTAGAATTACCATTTCTATTGTTCATGATGGCAAATGATTCAGCCTGAGACTGGGTATTGTAAACTCCGTATTTTTTACGTTGAGTTTTGAGGTTTTCTTTAAGATCATCAACTTCTGATTGAATTATTTCAAGAGACTTTTCTGCATTTTTAAGCACGTTCCTTTGAGCAGATTTTATAATGTCCTGAGTTTTGGTGTCCACTTTTCCTCTTGCATAGTTTGCTGCGGTAGAAGCTGTCTCAGGATTGACATCTTCGAAGCTTATTCTTATAGCATCGTATTCGGTTTTAATAACCTTGTACATTTTGCCAAAAAGTTTATGTAATCTTTCCGTGCTTTTTTGATCATTTCCTAGTCCATAATGCTCTCTTAATTTGAGTTCTTCAATTACTTCTAACTTAGTATCGTTGGAAGTAGCTATGGACAGCATTCTATCTACATCATGATCATCACCATAGTAGTTGATATTTCGCTCAGCTTCAGTAAACACTGGTTTTTGAATAGAAGTGCTAGCAGGATAGAATATGGTGCTAGCTCTATAGAAATTAGGCCGATTCAGCATCACTACACTTACTGCTATTGCTGTAAAAGCAAGAGTAATAATCAAATGTTTACGCCATTTCCAAAGAGTGTCAATTAAATATATAAATAGTTGCTTTTCTTGCATGACAGCGAATTTAGTCATGAAGTGGTTTAAAAATCATTCTTCAGATGAAATTATTAGTTTATTAGAAATCCTGACCTATGGAGAAATGCCATTTTGGGTCTTGAACAAATCCACCTTCATTACCTAGTCCATAGTCAACTCTCATATAGTAGCCTAAGAATGAAATTCTCCCCCCAATACCATAACCATAAACTATTGGATTCCTATCCACATCAACTCTTATGATAATTCCTGGAGTATCTGTGATAGTGAGACTGTTAAGTGGGTTTTCATTTCCTCCAGGAAGGACTCCGTACCATGCACTTCCTACATCAAAGAAAGTAACAAGTTGTATGTTTCTGAGAAATGAGGACTTAATTTCGCGATTGCTTAAATATTTCACAATTGGAATCCTCAGCTCGGAATTCACTACAAAAAAACTAGTTCCATTTCTAATATTTCTATCGAATCCTCTTAAGTGGGGTGCATGAGCCATGAATGCAAAAGTCCGATCTCCTGGTATAGAAATGCTATTGTCAAACCTCTGTAAAATGGACCCATCAGTATCGCCAATAAAGTAAAGCATTCTGGCACTTCCAAATGAAGTAGCTCCTGCAGCTCTTACGGCTAAAATTGAATTTTGTAAAACAGGTTCATAATGCCTAGCATCAAACCCAATCACTGTGGTGAAAGCCTTGCTAAAGTCAAAATTAAACCCATCATTCAGGCTTAAATCGAATCTGTTTATGACTTCCATGTATGCCTTGTATCGGCTACCATGTCTTAAATTTATATCTATAGGTAGTGTATTATCAAAAACATACTCAAATTTTAAACTGGCTCTTTGTTCCTTATTTGATGGGGCAGAAGAGGAGGGAAAATCTGAATTAAGCAAGAAGCTATTATCTATTCTAAGTTGAGCTGTGCCTCTCAAACTTCTATAAGCGCTGAATGGATAAGAAAGACGGTATAGTCCAACTAGACTAGTAAATTTTTGTTTTTGTTCAGGTAATAATGTAAATGGTACTTGTTCTTTTTCTGTCCTTCGATATATCGCAAACCTTTTATCAATTAAAGATCTTTTATCGTCTATAGTAAGGAAGACTTCTGTCCCATTAAATGTAGTAGGAATTCTTATGCCACCTACTATTTCAAAATCTTCAAAAAGATCTTTTGTGGTAGCTTTTATGAGAATCCCAGGATTCTGACCATCAAATTGTCTACCATTATCAGTGTAGCTTTCTAAACCATCAAAAAGCACTTCGTTGTCAATACGGGTCTCTACTTTTTCTAATTTAAATTGCCTTCTACTTGCAACGGCTCTAGAACCGTAGAATTTTAAAACTTTTTCGTCTTCATTGCTTTCTTCTGGCTTTGTCGATCTGCCAAAAGAAAACTGTTCTTTTTCTTCTAGAGGTTCTATTTTTTCAGGGTCAGGAAATCCTGTAATAAATAATTGTTCAGGATTTAAATCTTGGTTTCCTTGTTGTGCTACTTCCTCTTTTCCTATTGTTATAGCTACTTTATTAGATGTGAGAAAGGGAGTAGTTGAAGTGTTCCAATTTGGTTGAGTAATGTGGAGCTCATAAGCTTCATCGTGATATACCTGAAATGCATACAAATCCAGTTCCGGACGAGCTTCGTGATTTATTATGTTGTGCTCATAATTAGAGTTGCCATATGATCTATTGGTGTTTACATCAATTACATGCCTATTGAAAATGCCATTTCGTTCATTTAGATAAGTGATGTAATGATCATTTGCTAGCAAAGGGCTGTAATCGTTAGCAGGAGAAGATGCACTGAGATTTATAGCAGAACTAGCAAATCCATCTGTTGTATAGGGTAAAAAGTAGATATCAAAATCATTTAAGGGTAAAGTAGTATCTAATCTTTCTGGAAGTATTTCACCTGTAGATCTATTAGAAGAAAAAAGTATTCCTTGTTGTGTGCCAATTTTTACAAATGTAGCCGAAAGGTCATTGTGATAGTCATCTGTAATATTAGTGACTTGTCTATACTTGGTATTGTACTGTACAAGGTCGGAATGCCCATCTATTAAGGCGGAAAAGATATAATTATCAGCGTCTATCCAGTCGATAGAAAAAATTCGTTGAATATTTTCAGGGATGTCTTGATCAATAAAGCTTTCACTTTCTACCTCATATTTTCTAATGTGGATTTTGTCTCTTATTTCTAACACTATGCTTAGCTCTCTATCAGATGTCCAAGTCATGAGAGGGTAGTTATAGTCTGTCTCTTGTACAGCATTTTTTGCTCCTCTTGTCAGTAATACATTTTTTCGTTTACCTGATTTGAGATCGTGAATGACCAATTGAAATTTTCCAATATTATTTATGGCATAAGCTAAATACGTACCATCAGGGCTAAATTTAAAATCACTTTTAGGAAAGAAGTTCTTGTATCCTAAATTGACTAAAGTCTCATCTGAAATTTTATCTAGACTCCCTTCTTCAGACGCATATTTGTTATCATAGAATGCTTTCCAATCTTTTTGGATGCTTTTAAAATCTTTGCCAATGATGAATCTAAAACTATCATCTATATCGCTACTAAGTCTCATCAGATATACCAGTGTTGTGACCATGTTTTCTCCATAACTAGCATAGAGGTAGTGCCATAATGAATGACCAGCAAGCCTTGTATGATCTGATTTGAGTTTCCTGAAGTTTTTGTATTTGGTTTTATCTCTTCTCCATATTTCTCTCAATTCGTCATCTACTTGATTGTCCCAACCACTATTCGCGTAATTGGTGAACCCTTTGGCAAACCATTCAGGAATTTCTAAATCCGCATTGCTTGTGATGATCTCCTGAAGACTTGTTTTAGCAAACATTGAGTTTATAAAAACATGTGCAATACCCTCTCTTATTTGGGATTTCAGATGTTGGTAGTTGCCATCAAAATAGACGAACATTTTGCTACCTATTACCTTAGTTTCATCTGCATTGGTCTCAAAGACTTCTTCTGTCCCAATGTTGCTCTGAATAAGATCTGAGATATCAGTGTACACTATTATCTCAATTTTATCATTAATACGATGTTCAACTAGGTCTTGTATCTCATCGTGATAGAATTCAGCTATTTGGACTGAAGCTTGTCCTATGTTTCTACCTTTGCCATACCAATAGGTGATGAAATTTTCAGTCTCATACATCCACCATTTTGTAAAATCGTCATGATATTGTACTCTGTTTTTGCCAAATTCTGTATCTATCCCTTGAGAACTCAATACCAGAAAAGATAAAGAGAAGGATACTAAAAGAAATAATTTGATACGATTTTGCTTCAACATAGATTTTTAAAAATACCTTGATTTGCTGATTTAATTAATATTATTCTTGCAGAACTTAATCTTAATTTTGCCAAAGACAACAGAAAGATATGATATACATTGAATCTATGACATTTAATGCCTTTCAGGAAAACTCATTTGTCGTCTATAATGACGAAAAAGAGGCTATCATATTTGATCCAGGGTGCAGTAATGTCACAGAACAGTCTTTATTAAGTTCTTTTATAGAACGTACAAAACTTAAAGTTGTAAGGCTGGTTAATACACATTGTCATATCGATCATGTTTTGGGTAATAAGTATGTCGCTGAAAAATACAATGTTCATTTAGAAGCTCACCCGAATGAAAAATCTGTTTTGGAAACTGGAGTTATGATAAGTAAAATGTATAATATTTCTTACGACCAGTCTCCAGAGATTCATTCTTACATTGATGAAGGGGATACATTTACATTAGGTCAAGAGAGTTTTGAAGTGTTGCTGTGCCCTGGCCATTCGCCTGGAAGTTTATGCTTCTTTCATGCTGATAGTAAGACTTTGATAGGAGGAGACGTTCTTTTTCAAAATAGTATTGGAAGGACTGATTTGCCTGGTGGAGATCACAATACTCTGATTTCTGTAATCAAAGAAAAGCTTTTTAAATTGCCTGATGACACAAAAGTATACTGTGGTCATGGACCATCAACTAACATTGGTTTTGAAAAGAAAACTAACCCGTATTTATCTTAACATTCAACGTTAATTAATCCTCTATGGACAAACCATATTGCTCTTCAAGATGCCATTTGTAGTGCATAAAATGAAATGTGGCCAATCCGTCAGGAGTAAGATCACCCATCATAGGATTGAAAACATTACTAGACCTATCTTCTAGAAAAGAAGATAATCTTTCTATTGCAGTTGGTACATTTTGTTTTGCCTCCTCAAAACTTGCATATTTTAAAGGGGGAAGATCCTCTTCTGTTTTATCAGAAGGTCTGTACTTAAAGATTGCACCTTTGTCAATAAAGCTCATAAAACCTTGTTGGCTTTTTGTCAACTCTTCAGGTGCAGGCCCTTTATCTTTGGCTGTAGCCTTAGTTACCCATATTAGGTGCTCAAGCATATGCTGAGGAGTCATAAGTCCAAATTTGGGTTTATGTTCTAAAGTCAATTTGTCTAAAAGGCTTGGAATTGTTTTTTGAAAATATTCAGAATGTTTCATACGAGTACACTTTTGGAGGCATTCATCGCTGCACCAATAATTCCTGCATTGTTCAGCATAGATGCGGGCACTATTTCAAATGGTGCATCAAGAAATGATTGATATTTTGCAAATTTCTTGCTTACACCGCCACCTAGAATAACCAAGTCTGGACTCAATAATAAATCAATATGATTAAGATATTCATTCAACTCTGAACCCCATTCTGACCATGATAATTCTTTTCGCTCCCTAGCACTATTACTAGCATAATGCTCCCAAATGCTCTTTTTATGTTCTAGATGCCCAAATTCAGTATTCGGGATCAATGCTTGATCTCTAAATAGACCCGAGCCAATTCCGGTACCTAATGTAAGCATTAGAACAGTTCCTTCTACTCCTCTTCCTTGTCCATGAGTCATCTCTGCTATACCAGCAGCATCAGCATCATTTATGAAGAAAGCATCTTGCCCTATTTCTCGTGCAAATAGCTCATCCATGTTGACATTCATCCATGTCTTATCAATATTTGCTGCAGAATAGACAACATTATTTCTTATTATAGACGGTAGTCCACAACCAATAGGCTTGCCTCTCCAATCATTATCGTCAATAAGCTTATTGACTACACTCATTACAGCAGATGGATGAGAGGGCTTTGGTGTAGGGTACTTGATTTTTGGAGTAATTAGGACACCATTTTCAGTATCTACTACAGCTGCTTTTACACCTGTGCCTCCAATATCAATTCCGAGTACGTGTTCAGACATTATTTTATGACTCTTATTTTCATGGTTACATCCTTAAGGGGACGGTCTTGAGGGTTGGTTTGGACGGCAGCAATCTTATCAATGACCTCCATTCCCTCTAAAACTTGGCCGAATATAGTGTATTGACGATCTAGGAATGGTGTACCATCTTTGCCATTGTATATTGATTTTTCGTAATCGCTATATGTGAAGCCACTTCTCATTTCTATGCTTTCTAATAATTGGGGTGAAGTAGGTCGACCATGTACAATGTAGAATTGTGAACCACTGCTTTTTCTCTCTGGATTGATTTGATCTGGAGTACGAGCCGCAGCTAAGGCTCCTTTTACGTGAATGATGTTTTCCTTTATCTCTGAGTCAACTGTATACCCTGGGCCACCAGTACCGAGTCCAGCGTTTGTTGGAGCACCTTTAGAATTTGGATCACCACCTTGAACCATAAAGCCATTTATAACTCTATGAAAAAGCAGTTCATTATAAAACCCCTCTTCTGCAAGCTTGAAAAAATTATCTCTATGTTTAGGTGTTTCATCAAACAATTCTACTAGCAAAGCGCCGTATGGAGTTTCTATCTCAACTAAGCATTTATCGGGTGCATCTATTATTATTTCTTTCTTTATGGTCTTTGACTTTTTGCCATCTGTTGCCTTTAAGACAATATCATACTTACCTGAGAGATAATACTTATGCTCAGGGGATTCTTGGTCTGAAGACGTGCCATCACCGAACATCCATTCAAATGCAGTTGCTTTTTCTGATTTGTTGACTAATTCAATTTTAGCTGGAGCTTTAGTATTTTCTGAAACGATCATGAAGTCTGCTACAGGTCTGGAGCACGAGGCCAATATCAAAATGGCCGATAGAATTATCATCTTTTTTATCAAATTCATAGTTCTTTTCTTTTTGGAGCTGATCTCTAATTAAGAAGTATAACTTTCATTTTCACATCCTGTAAAGGTCGATCACCAGGCTGTGTTTGTACTGAAGCGATTTTATCAATTACTTCTATGCCTTCTGTGATTTCTCCAAATACGGAGTAATCCATATCTAACTGTGGAGTGCCTCCTATATCTGCATATTTGAGGACTTGAGCCTCACTATATTGAATTCCTTTTGATTGTCCAACTCTATTAAGTTCATCTGGAGCGTAAGGCCTTCCTTGAACAATATAAAATTGACAGCCACTACTTTGCCTATCAGGATTCATACTATCGGGTGTACGAGCTGCAGCAAGAGTTCCTTTGAAATGTGGAGCGCCGATCTCAGCTCCAATAGTATAGCCAGTCCCTCCGGTGCCTAACCTTTGTTCTGGTGTAGCATTTTTGGATTGAGGGTCACCTCCTTGGACCATAAATCCCCTTATAACTCTATGAAAAAGCAGGTCGTCATAAAATCCTTCTGAAACCAGTTTTACAAAATTATCTCTATGCAGAGGAGTTGAATTATATAATTCAAATGTCATATTTCCAAATTCAGTTTGAACTTGAACTCTTCTCACAGATTCTCCGCAAGAGCTGATTATGCCTATGATGGCAACTAAAAGAAGTAGTTTTTTAATCATGATTCTGATTCTTGTAATTGTATGCTAAAGTATTCAGTAATTTTTTGTTTGAGATATTGTTCTTGGCTACCAACTCCTTCAAAAGGAATTTTTTTGATCATATCATAATGTGGCCAACCGTCTTGATCTCTCCCTTTAAATTTATAATAACCATCAATCGAAAGTAACTCACAGGTTGCAATGTGAATCAAGTCTTGTTTTTCTTCTTTGGTAAAAGCATCTTGAAGTCTTCCTAGTTCTTGCAATCCAATTAAGAAAAGTACTTCTTGGAAATCGGGCAAGGCTGTACGCTTTAATGCTTCTTTTAAAAAATTTCTCACACGGCGCCATTCAAAATCTAGCTGCCAATCCTCCTCTTTTGGATTTGTACTCATATGATACAAAGATATAATGTTAGATTATAGGCTGTAAATTTTATTGCAATTGATTTGTACAGATAACATTTCATTCTGATCTTATATATGCGCTGATGTTTGCAGCTCTTCTGGTAGCAGGAATAGATGCAAGTAGACCAAGAGTCATAACCAATCCAAATACTGCCAAGACATCACTAATGATCATTAATACTGGATAAGACACTGAACTAAAACCATTTGATACACCAAGGAATCCATATCTGAGTTGACCTTGATAAAGTAAGACGGCGACAACTAATCCAATAAGGAAACCAATTGCGCTTATTAAGAACCCTTCCGTGAAGAAGATTTTTTTTATTAAATGTTTTTCTATTCCTAATGCTTGTAACACGGATATGTCCTTCTTTTTTTCAATAACAATCATCCAAAGGCTACCTATTACATTAAATGCTATCAGTAAGAGTGTAAAACCTAGAATTAAGAAGGCCATCCATTTTTCTATATTCATGACTTTCAAAAAGGACTCATCCTGTTCGTAGCGATCCATTACATTATATTTTGGGCCAATACTTTCAATAATCACTTTTTGAGTTTCAATGGATTTATTTGTGTCAGTTAATGCTATTTCAAGAAAAGAAACTTCTTTTCGTAACTCTAATAATTCTTGGACAAAAGATAAATCAGCCATCACATATTCATGATCTTTTTGATTTTTGAGAGAAAATATAGACCCAGGGCTGATATTCCTAGTCTTGAACTCTGAATCTAAAGCTCCCCTACGTCTCCTCTTAGGCATGTATATTTTTAAGGTGCTTAGAGGATCTCTAAGATTGATAGCTAATTTACTAGCCAATACAGCTCCAAGAGAACAGTAGTTAAACCCTTCGTTTTTCAAAACCATTTCGCCTCTTATGATCGCTTTATTTATGTCTGATACGTTTTGATATATTGGGTCTACACCCTTTAGTATACCTACATGTTGAACTTCTTTATAATCAAAAATGGCAACATCTTCTACTGTTTTACTAATAAGATCAATATTATCAATGGTGTAGAGTTCGCTGATTATTGTATCAGGATTAAAAAATTTTCCTTCTACCAAAGCGATTTTGAGATCAGGATTGAATGTATCCAAAGACTGCTTCATTAAAGTTTCAAAACCATTGAAAACAGAAAGAATTAGAATTAATGATGCCGTACCTATTGCAATGCCAATGACAGATATACCGGTAATAATGTTAATTGCACCTGTGGATTTTTTTGCAAATAGATATCGTATGGCTATTTTGAAATAAAGAGGCAAAGGAAATTTTTGAAAATGTTCAATTCATCAAAGATCGATAAATAATACTTTGGACTTTAGGTCGATAATTGTTTCTGCTAAATTTATCGTTCTTCATCGAAGGATAAGTCCTATTTGATAGCATAACATATATAAGGTTATGTTCGGGGTCTGCGAATGCAGCACAACCAGTAAAACCTAAATGACCAAATGCTTTTTCAGAGGCTAATTCTGACATATTCAATGCTTTTTCAGAATCAAGTTCTTTCATATCAAACCCTACACCTCTTCTAGTAGAATAAGAATGTCTGGTAGTGCAGAGATCTACAGTTTCTTCATTAATGTATCTTTTTCCTCCATAGTAACCTCTATTGAGTAACATTTGCATAATTGTACCTATTTCAGTTGAAGTAGAAAAGAGGCCAGCATGCCCACTTACTCCTCCCAGCATAGCTGCTCCCATATCATGTACAAATCCATGAATTATTCCCATTCTGAAATATTGATCTCTTTCTGAAGGAGCAATTTGAGATTTAGGAAAATTGTAGAGAGGATTAAAACCTGTACGTTGGAGGCCTAATGGATCGTAGAATTTTTCTTTTGCATATTCATCTACTTGTTTCATAGTACGCCTTTCTATTGTCCAGTTAAGAATATAAAAGGCGAGGTCACTATATAAATATTTATTATCTCTAAAATATTCAGGATTACGAGGCCTGGATGAAAAGATTTCTCTCCAAATAGTATCTTGATAATCAGAGCGCAAGAATAGATTTTGATTTACTTCTATATTAAATGAATCAGTAGAAGATTGTTTATAATATCTCTCAGAAGGAATTGGCTTTTTCTTTGATGCTAGTGTTTTTTCATAGAAGGGAATCCAACCTAGAAGGCCAGAAACATGGGACATCATGTCCATGTACACCATATCTCTCTTATTAGTCGTGTCTTCATCAGAAAAATAATCCTTTATGGTATGATCAAAATCAAATTTTCCGCTGTCATAGAGGTGCATGGCGCTAACTGTTGATGCCAAAATTTTTGTGATAGATGCGACATCATATATGGTGTTAGACTTTACGGCTTTTTTTTTAGCATAAGTCTGATATCCAAAGCTTTCTTGGTAGACAATCTTGTTGTCCTTTGCAATAAATATTTGGGCTCCAGGTGAAGCTTTTTCTGAAATCATTTTTCGCATCAATTCCGGTATCTGAATCAATGAATCAGAATTTATTCCTACTCGTTCAGGTGGCGCATATCCAAGCCTTTGAATACTAGGAAGTATAATACCATGCCCATTTTTAAATTGATCAGACGCTGTAACCGGTATCTTTCCTGTAATATCCAATGCACCGAAAATGGCTTGTGCCGCTATATCTTGCATCATCTTGTCCTCTTCATAAGCCACGATCACACAGTCTATATTTTCAAAATAGCGAGTGGAATATGGAGAACCAAAAAGAGTGAGCACCACTTTTGATTTTTTGGATAGTTCTGAAATGAACTGTTTTTGAAGCTCAGTGATTCCATACTGTTTACTTCCATATCTACTCATATCTTGTATTCCAACAATGATGTAGTCCTTGTCCTTAAGTTTGGTCGAAATGTTTTTGTACTCGGCTGATTTAGCTTTTTTGGGAATGCTATAATGAGCGGCGGGGACATAAGATTTTATTCTTTTTTGAAATTCAGTTTCTTTATCTGCGCCTAAACTAATTACTGCAAATCTTTGATCTTTTATGACTCTAAGAGGTAGTACTTTTTCATTTTTCACCAAAGTAAGCGCATTCTCATATATTTTATATTTGAGCACTTTCGCTCTAATGTGATTGATGTCTTGATCTATACTTTTTAAATCTATTGGGGCAGCTCCATTAAGAATATTAAGTCTTGCTTTTTCTTGTAATATTTTTTTGAGACTTCTATTTATGCGCGTTTCGGTGAGAGCCCCTTCCTCGAATTTCTTTTTTAAATATTTGAATCCTTTATCTAAATCTGCAGTGACTAATATAATATCTGCACCTGCCATAAATGCTTCGTAGTCCGCTGAGCCATCTTTATAGTGTTTGGTAACTCCTCTCATATCCATGGCATCTGTATAGATAATGCCTTCATATGATAATTCCTTTTGAAGCAATTCTTCAATGACGTACTTTGATAAAGAAGTAGGTCGATTTTCTCTATCGTCTATAGCGTTTACTTGTAAGTGTGCGACCATAACACCATCAGCCCCTTTTTTTATTAATGTTTTAAAAGGTGATAATTCTATACTATCTAATCTGCTCCGATTATGATTAATTATTGGAAGATCATAATGTGAATCTACATCAGTATCACCGTGGCCAGGAAAATGTTTTAAACAGGTTGCAAGACCACCATCTTGCATGCCTTTCATATAAGCATATGCTTTACTTGCTACATTGTCTTTGTCTTCACCTAGAGAGCGAATATTTATCACAGGGTTAGAAGCATTATTATTCACATCTACTACAGGTGCAAAATTCACGTGAATTCCAATTCGCTTCATTTGCCGAGCAATTTCGCGTCCCATATCATAGATTAAGTTATGGTTGTCCATAGCACCTAAAGTGAGCTGTTTAGGAAAGCTAATAGCATCTTTTTTAAATCTCATTCCTAGGCCCCATTCTCCATCTATTGAGATGAGTAATGGTATGCTTGACATGTCCTGATAGATATTGGTCAACTCGGCCTGTTTTTGTGGACTACCTTGAAAAAAACAAATACCTCCTGGGTTGTACTTTTTAATTTGACTTTTGAGTAAGCTGATATTTTTGGCATCGTTATGAGAGAAGGCTCTGATCATAAAAAGTTGACCGATTTTTTCATCAATGGTCATGTTGTCAATTAAGGAATCAATTTTAGCCATTGAGTTTTGGGCCAAAAGAGTTGAGCCAAAAGTTAGGCAAATGATTAGAAGGAAATTTTTCATCATTATATCAATTCTTCTTCAATAAAGCTGCTTGCTGTCTGTGATAATGACTGAGTTGTTGATTACCCACGTTAAGATAAACGTTTGCCAAATTTAAATGTGCTTGAGCATTATTAGGTTGAAGATTTAACGCTTTTTTGAAGTAATCAAGTGCTTTGATATGTTCTGAGTTGTTTCCATGAGCGATACCGAGAAGACTAATTGTTTCATAATTGCCAGGTTCGAGGACATCTGCTTCAAACAGATATTGAATGGCTTTTAATATGTTGCCTTTTTGTGCCCCTTCATATCTCGCACCTTCCCTATATGCTAATACTAAATTGTCATTTGCAGCTTTGTATGCATAATCTAATTGAATAGCCTTTTCAAATGAAATGATAGCCTCATCAAATTCATCTAAACCAAAATGCGCATTGCCTAATAGTAGATGTGCATTTTTATATGAAGGATGGATCTCCAAGGCTCTTTTCAAATGAATTTTAGCTTGAGTTCTCAAGGCTTTTTGTTCTTCTTTATTGGTAATTTCTGATGCTTTAGTAATCATTGCACCACCTGCAGCATTTTGAACTTTAGCGCTATTCGGAGAAGTATGAACATCAGTAGTAAATAAGCTATAGTCGCTTTTCCAAACCCAATTTCTTTCAATTGTTTTAATAGAGAATAAAATAATCAAAATGACCCAGATAGATAATATCCACTTTACATTCCATTTATGTGAAAATACCGTAAATGATAGCCCTATCAATAGTGCAAATGCAATGGAAGGAGTAAACAAAAACCGTTCTGAAAGATGTGTTCCAATAGGGAAAATTACATTGCATGTCAATGCTATCGTAATAAGATAGAAAATTGAAGAATATGATACTATTGTTTTTTTCCTAAAGTCAACTATCCCAAATGAAATAATCATCACATTGAGAATTAAGGCTAAAATGACTTTGATATCAGCGAAAGTCATCACATTGAAATGTCTTGGATAATAATCATGAGTAAGTGGGTGTGGAAAAAATAGAAGCCCAACATATCTTCCTAATCCATAAATAATAGTTGCCCATTTTTCACTTGTGGTAAAAGGATAATACACACCATCTATCATTTTCATGAAAGGGTTATTCATCATTTCTAATGGAGGATTGCCAAAAGTGAATCCAATCACAGATATTCTAATAGCAAGGTAAATAGACAATGAAATAATTAGCATTGCGACGATTTTCCATTTTACGGACCAGTTTGTCTTTCTAAAAAATAGAATTGTGAGCGGTATGATGCCGAGAAAAGTGATTGCATTTTCTTTAGCTAGTATCCCTGATATGAGACAAAAAGCACTACATAAAAGATAATTGAATTTCTTCTTGTCTATAAATTTCAAAACTAATATAGTAGATAGAAGTCCAAAGCCTAAGCTCCATATTTCGTCTAGTCCTTTTACATTAGCTACTACTTCAGTGTGAATTGGATGAGCTGCAAATGTTAAGGTGCTGATTGTTGACAAGAGAATATTCTTGCTTTTTTTCTTAAAGACAATAAGTTTGAGAAAGAAATGATAGAGTATAACACATAGTATTCCATACATTAGAATTGAAGAGATATGGAATGGTAGTGGGTTCTCCCCAAAAATTTCCCACAATATTGCAAAATAGGCTAAGGTTAATGGCCGGTATCGACCACCAGATACCAAGTCGCTTTTGTCTCCTCCGAAGAATCCGTAGAATGTGTCATTTGTGAATATATCCGAAATGCCGGATAAACCTTGTTTCGTGAATTGGTTTTTATATATGGTTATGGCATCATCCTGAGTAAACTCATGCCCAAGTGTATTTGCATAAAGAAGTATAATACATCCAAAAACGAACCATGGAATGTACCGTTTGAACTTGTATACATATGTTGAAATTGATGCTTTTTTCTTCATTATAAAAAGCCTTGCATCACAAATTAAGTAATAATGTAATGTGTGTACAGGTATAGACTAAATAATAATTCAATAAAAAATGGCTATCCCAATGAAGAGATAGCCATTTTTTAGTTATTAGAAGTAAGTTCTAATTCTATTCCTTTTCGTAATATTTGATGATTGATAATATCTCTTTGTCAGATTTTAAACTTTCATCTGCTCTGACTAAAATCTCTTTGCTGTCAAAGTCTTCTTGAATTAGCTCAGTGAATAACTCAATGCCTTTCTTGCGATCACCATTTAGTAACTTACTCACTACATCTAGATATCCAATACGTGTGGAATAAGTACATTCTCCTGATATTTTAATGTATTTATCAGCAACTTCTAGGTCTCCTTTTCTGATTAAGAAAAGAATATATTCTTCCCAGTAATAAGACTGTTCTTCTCCTTGGAAAGCAGCTTTTCTGTAAAAGACATTGGCTTTGGCTTCCTTGTTGATCTTCTCGTATACTTGACCCAAATGAAAGTAATAATCTTCTATTTGATCTTCAAGATCAATAGCTTTTTCTAACATTTGAATTGCACCCATCCAGTTGCCATCCTTTATATCGCACTTTGCCATTAGGAAGTGAAGTTCCTCACAATAAGGCTCTAGTTGCATGGCTTCAAAAAGAGTTCTTTTAGATTCCTCAATTTTGCCAATGTGATATTGACATAGAGCTAGATTATACAAAGAGTCATAATTGTATTCAAATTGCATCATTGCTTCATGCAATATGATTTCAGCTCTTTGAAACTCAGAGATCTCCATGCAAAATTCAGCACAATCATTATAAGCTTCTTCGAAAGTAGAATCTACTAAGAATGCATATTCGAGTGCTTCAACTGCGTTTTCATATTCTGAAACAAAAGCGTAAGAATGACCTAAGTTATACCATGCCTTAGCACAGTACGGATGGTTTTCTACTATTACAGTGTGAATAAGTATGCTTTCTTCAAAGTGTTGTCTCGAAAGATTAACCGCTTTTTTCATTAAATCTAAAGCGTTAATGTTTTCAGGATCTACAATTAATGCGTTTTTCAGTGCTTGAAACATTTGTTCGTAGTCTTGACTCAAATCTGCTACTTCTGCTTCTGTCAAAAATGCTTTGATCTCATCATCTTTGTCCACATATGATTTCACATCATCCACTATATCAAATGCTTGATCAAATTTATTTTGACCCGCTAAAACTCGAGCTCTTAAGAGCAAAAGATCCACATTAAATGGTTCTTTGACCTCAGCACTGCTCAAAGTCTTGTGCGCATCATCAAATCTTCTAGATTTGATCAGCAAACTTGCTTTCAGTTTATGAAATTCAATGTTCAGTGGAAACTGATTAATTGCTCTGTCTACAACCTCTCCTGCTCTATCTTGACGATTCTCACTTTCATAATATTCTACGATTTGCGCATAAGCACGCTCATCGAGTGCAGTGTTGATTCCGTCAGTCAGGCTTTGCTCAAAATCTGTAATGAGATTGAGCAAGGAGGAGGACAGCCTTGTTCTTTCTGTCATAATACAATTCTCAGGGATTAACTATTACGACGCGAATATAATTAAATACCTTAGTTATCCACCCTACTTTTTAAATAAAACTTTTCAACATGAGGGTTTGCCCTATTATATTAAAAACTTTACAATATGTGGTATAACAGTGTTTTAAACATTAAATAAATACATATATAAAAAATCCTCA
>DKPS01000264.1:0-34407 GCA_002471345.1 Saprospiraceae bacterium UBA7328 | reverse complement strand
TGAGGATTTTTTATATATGTATTTTGCTCTCTTTCTTTTGCTTCTGTATAACGATTTTGAAAATCTAGGGTTTTCACCTATTTTTTCTCTGACCTTGACGATTTCTCACTTCTTTTAATAATTCTCTCTTGAATTGATTTTCAACTTGGTTCAATTTCATCACTTTTTGTGCGCTAATACTATCTGTGAGTCTTAAGTAATATTCCTTTTTTATACCTAAAGCTTTCTCTTCATCATCGATTCTTTCAAGAATAAATGCTTTTGCTTCAGCGTCAGATTGAATACTTCTTGCTTTCCTAACTGGGTTTTGTTTCACTTCTTTTATTTTTTTCTCCATCTCATTATAAAGAGGCCAGAATGTAGCAGATTCTTCAGGAGAGAAATTCAATTTTTCAGTAATAAAAGCCACTTTCAATGACTCTATTCTTTCGTTTCTAGCACTTTGCTGGCCTATCTGAGCATTCGCAATGAGAGCAATCATGACAATAAGTATAGTGCTTATCAATTTTCTGTAATTCATTCTTTTTGCATATTTTTTAATTATAAATATTCTAGTATTTCTTCTAATTCGGTTATATCTGTATGATCTTCGATATATGCATCTAAAGCCTCATCATCTATATTGGCAAAATCTGAGAATTCACTTTCCCCAACTAATTCTTCATAAGTCAAATCTGTAAGGTCCATATCAAGTGATGCATATTGTATAAGCATCTCGTTATCAGCATTCTGGAATATATTATTATTGGATTCAGAATTTTGCATGCACACTAGGAAACCAAGTAAAATAGACACTGATGCAGCGATTCCCAGCCACATTAATCGAGGAATAGAGATGGCTTTTACTCTCTTTTCATCAAGCTCAATTCTTCCGAAGACCTCCTTTTCTGTTTTTTCAAAGTAGCTTTCTGGAACTTCTTGATTCAGAAGTTTTTTATCAATCTGCTCTAGAATAGTACCTTTTATCTCTTCAGTTATTTCATTACTCATAACTCCTGATTTTCTTTTACAAATACTTCAATTTTTTTCACGGCATGATGGAAAGAAGCCTTAAGCCCACCAGTGGTTACATTTAGTACTTGACTAATATCTGCATAGCTCATTTCATCGAAATATCTCATGCTAAAGACTAACTTTTGTTTTTCTGGAAGTACAGAAATAGCCTTTTGCAAAAGTTCAATGATTTGATCTCCTTCTATATGCGGTTCTGCAATAACTTGGTTAAGCATATTTTCATTTGTTTCTGATCCCACCACTTTTATTTTTTGTTTTTTTAAGAATGAGAGAGTCTCATTAGTTGCGATTCTAAAGAGCCATGTCGACAATTTTGATTTCCCTTCAAACTTTGCAATTGCTTTATATGCTTTCACAAATACATTTTGAAGGATATCATCTGTGTCTTCATGACTTTCTACCATTCTTCTTATGTGATGATATAGTGATTGTCTATGATTTTGCATAAGTAATTTCATTCCACTATTCACTGTCTTTTCACTTCTGAATAGACTTAGAATTTCTTCATCATTATTGCTTTCTTTGATATTTATGATTTGATCCTTCACTATTATTTGTCAGACACTTATATGACTTGTTATTTTTACAAAGGTTTAATTCAGATTATTGTAATCTTTTAAATAATTGAAATTAGTACAACTATGTTATCAATAATAGGGAAGTTCCTTTTTCATCTAGTTGGGTGGAAACTTGAGGGTGATTATCCTGGCAATGAAAATAGTTTTGTTGTAATAGTGGCACCACATACATCCATGTGGGATGTACCAATAGGAATATGTGTAAAATGGTGGAAGAAAATGAATGTCGCTTTCTACGTCAAAGAAGAAATGTTTTTTTTTCCAATAAGTATAATTCTCAAAGGTCTTAATGCAATACCAATTAAGAGGTCAGGAAACACGAATTTTGTTTTTGAAGTAGTGAAGGATTTTAAAACTAGAAGGTCCCATCGCATTTTGATAACTCCTGAAGGAACCAGAAAAAAAGTCAAAAGTTTTAAAACTGGATATTACTTCATTGCCAAAGGAGCTGGAGTGCCCATATTACCAGTGATATTTGATTTTGAAAATAAGACAATAATTATGAAAGACCTCTTTTACCTCACTGATGATATTGAAAAAGATCAGAGTGATATTGAAGATATTTATGATGGCTATAAGGGGAAAATCCCAGATTTTAGTTTTTCAAAGGCAAAAGGATAGAAAAGATATAGATGTACGATACCATTGAAATTCAAAGACTAGCTGAGAAGACTAATCTGTTAATTGATAATTTGCCGGGACTTTCTGGTATAGAAGAACTTAGGGATGTTCTCAGGTTTCATGAGTGGAGATATTATGTAGATAATAACACACTGATTACTGATAGAGAATATGATATACTTTTTAATCATTTAAGAAAGCTAGAAGAAAATAATCCTGGCAGTATCACTCTTGATAGCCCAACCCAAAGAGTTGCAACAGCACTTAACCCTGACTTTCCTGCTGTAAAGCACATTATTCCAATGTTGTCTTTAGGTAATGCTTATGGCCCAGAAGATATAAGAGACTTTCATTCTCAGATAGTAAAATTGACAGGTCAGCAGGAAATTGAATATACAGTAGAGCCCAAGTTTGACGGGGGGAGTGTTGCACTTGTGTACGAAAATGGAATTCTTACTAGAGCTGCTACAAGAGGGAATGGACAACAAGGAGAAGAAATGACTCCAAATGCCAAAACCCTTCCATCTGTTCCTCTAAGAGCGGATTTCAAAAAACACAATATTATCACAGCTGAATTAAGAGGAGAGGCGGTGATAAGAAAGGACATTTTTGATAAAATGAATGAAAAGAGGGCAGAAAATGGGTACTCTCTTTTTGCTAATCCAAGAAATACAGCATCGGGCGGGTTACGCACTAAAAATCCACAAGAAACCAGAAATCGTGGTATTGAAATTTTTGTGTTTCAATTGGGCCATGCTGTTGATAGTACAAGTCGAAATATGTTAGATGACATTCCTACTCATAGTGGACAATTAGAAGCGCTTTCTTTTCTTGGCTTCAAAGTGCCAAAAGAGGAATTAAGAATTTGTAAAAACATTGAGGACGTAATAGAGTATATAGCAGAATGGGATGAAAAAAGAGATAGCTATGCCTATGAAATTGACGGTATGGTAATCAAAGTAAATAATACTAAACTGCAAGAGAAATGTGGTAGCACGGCCCATCATCCGAGGTGGGCTGTAGCATATAAATTCAAGGCAAAACAAGCCAATACAGTACTAGAAGATGTGGAATATCAAGTGGGTAAAATAGGATCGATTACTCCTGTTGCCAAGGTGAAACCAGTTCATCTAGCAGGTGTAACAGTATCGTCTATTTCTATGCATAATGAAGAATTTATCATTTCCAAAGATTTAAGAATAGGGGACAGTATTGTTATCGAAAGGGCCGGTGATGTTATACCCTATATAGTCAGATCGATACCAGAATTAAGAGATGGGTCTCAGGAGTCACTCGTTTTTCCTAAACATTGCCCTATCGCTCCAGATAAAGAAGTTGTACTAATTAAGGCTGAAGGAGAAGCTGCTTGGCGATGTACTAATTGTCAATGCGGTGCTCAAGATCTAATGAAAATGATATTTCATATAAGTAAAAACGCCATGGACATTGATGGTTTTGGAAAATCATATGTAGAAAAATTTTATGAATATGGATGGATTAAAGACATAGCTGATATCTATGATATGGACTTTGACAAAATAAAAGATCTTGAGGGCTTCGGACAGAAATCCGTAGATAATCTGAAGAAGTCTATTGATAAGGCCAGACAAAATCCTATCCATAAATTACTTCATAGTCTTAGTATTCATCATCTAGGTAAAAAAGCATCTAAGCTTTTAGCTGAACGTATATCACATGTCATGGATCTTAGAGGATGGAATGAAGAAAAATTCACAGAGATACCCGATATAGGCCCTGTAGTAGCACAGAATGTAGTGGAATATTTTACCAAAGAAAAGAATATTGAATTACTAGAGAGAATGGAGTCTAATGGAGTAAATCTATATCAAACAGATGAAGACAAACCACTTCAAGTTGCTGATGATGCTCCTCTTTTTGGAAAAACAATCCTTTTCACAGGTTCACTTCAGCAAGTAAATAGAAAGCAGGCTCAAGAGATGGCAGCAAAAGCAGGAGCAAAAAATATCAGTGCCGTAAGTAGTAATTTGGACATACTAGTAGTGGGTGAAAAGGCCGGTTCCAAATTGAAAAAAGCTGAAGCTTTAGGAACTGTACAGATTATGACTGAGGCTGATTTTGTGGCCTTATTAAATGGGTAGAATTTCTCGTTTTATGTTTTATTTACCTTGGGCCTTATAAAATAACTTATAGCACCCACAGCCACAATCCCTAATCCCATAAAACTTTCCTTTGGTTGCTCAATTAACATATATCCTAAGATCCAAAGACTAAAAAGAATATAAATAATTTGGAAGTAAGGTCTTCCAGGACTCGTAAATGTGCCACTTTTTCGTTTTACCCAAAGTAAGGATGCTATTGTCAACGTACCCATTAGTTGCAGCACAAAACTTGCATAAAGTAACACTTGCTCAAATGTGCCAGTCAGTGTAAGTAATATTGCGATGGCTGCTTGTATCCATAGAGCTCGAGTAGGAATATCTAGGTTGTTTTTATACACTAGTTTATTCCACAGTGGATGTTCTTCAGCCATAGCGTAGATGATTCTAGACCCTATCCAGAGGTATCCGCTAATCGTAGCAATAAGCTGGATGCCGATAAATACTCCTACCCAAAGGACTCCGTTATTTCCAAAAATATTAGAAAAAGAAATTGTTGCTACTTCTACCTGACCTGAGAGCTGATCTACAGTTGCATGTCTTAATAATACCACCTGTAATAATACATAGACAATGGTGACTAGTATGGTTCCTAAAATCAACGCCCTTGGTAAATTCTTTAATGGTTCTCTTATCTCATCGATAATATATGCTGCGGAATTCCAACCTGTATAAGCATAGGTCACATAAATCAGTGATACAGCAAACCCAGGTAGAAGTAGTTCTTTTTGCCAAGAAGAGTCAAGTAAAATGGCATTTTCTTCACTTGGAGCTATCCAAAAACCTATGAATACTAAAGCAATGACAAATGCAACTTTAATATACGTTGTAATGTCTTGGACTTGTCCACTTTTCTTCACACTTATCGAATGGACTAAAGTCAATAGAACTATAACTCCTATTCCAAACCAAGTATTAAAAATGGAAGGGTTGATCGGTTCTAGATAGCTAATCATAGCCATAGCGGCTATTCCTATAGGTGCGGAGAATCCTACTGAAAGTGATGTCCATGCATAGAGGTATCCAACAAATGGATGAAAAATTCGAGATAGAAAAATATAGTCTCCTCCAGATTCTTTGAAATGTGTGCCTAATTCAGCATAGGTAAATGCTCCAATTAATGCAAATGCACCTCCTAATACCCAGAGTAGAATAATAGTATAAGTATTTTTTACATCCATTAATTGGAAGCCTAAACTGGTAAATACTCCAGTGCCTATCATACATGCCACCACTAGCCACATGGCAGTAAGCCACCCTATTTTTTGATCGCCTGGTCTCAAAATGGTGAAAATTGATGATAAGGTAAAAGTTCTCCTTTTTCGAATATATCTCTTCCTTGAGGCAATCTAAGAAATGCATTTGCTCTACTTAGATTTGCTAGATCTCCAGAACCATTTCCCTTTTGGGGTTTTGCTAAAATTTGCCCTTTGGAATTAATATTCAACTTCACTTCCATAAAGTAAGTAAGATTTGGTTTGAAAAAAACATCTTCTGTTAGTTGAGCACAACTGTTCTCTCTTCGTTCGGATTGGAGTGATTTTTCTATCCAAGGTTTTAAGTAAATCTGAGTACACATGAACGAAGAAATAGGATTTCCAGGAAGAGCAAAAACAGTACATCCATTTGGATGTACCCCAAACCAAAAAGGCTTGCCAGGTCTTTGTTGCACTCTATGAAAAAGTTTTTTCACACCGAGTGATTGTAAAGCCTCAGGTATAAAATCGAATTTACCTTTGGACACACCTCCTGAAAGGATAATCAAGTCTTTGATGTTAATCTCCGATTCTAATTTTTCTTTTATTACTCGTTGATTATCGGAAAGATGTAGTTGATTTGCTTTAATCTTAAATGAGTCATTTAGTACTGAAGCAATCTGAAATACATTGCTCATTCTGATCTGATGAGGAAGTGGTGTTTGATTGATATTTACTAATTCGTTACCTGTAGAGACTATAAGAGTTTTAGGACTATTACTGACCTTAACGTTAGTTTTTCCTATGGAAGCCGCAATACCAAGATCCGCTGAATTTAGTACTTTTCCTTGTTCAAGAAGAAGGTCATTTTTATTTTTGTCATTACCTTTAAGGTGAATATTCTGCCCTTTATGAACATCTAGCCTAATGGTGGCTATGCCCTGTTCTATTATCACATCTTCATATCTGATCACGGTGTCAGTTCCTATTGGGAGAACCGCTCCAGTCATTACTTCTATGCAATTTGATTTGCTTTTCAATTCCATTTCAGAATCTCCCGCAGCAGCTACTCCTTCAATAGGGAATTGACTACTTGGACTAAATGTATCATCATAGCGAATAGCTATACCATCCATCATCACTCTATCAAAAGGAGGAAAATCTCTATCAGCATTCCATGATTCTCTTAATACCCTTCCCGAGGAAGATAGAAGGGGGACATCTGAAGTGCCAAAATCTTGAACATGATCTAATACAATGCGATATGCTTCTTCAAATGTAATCATAGAATTATCCACCTATCGTTGCCATAGATTCTGATATTGGATTGAGGGCTTTTCTATTCTGTTCAGCTTCTCTACCATCTTTTGCTCTATTCCCGAGAGCAGATTGAAGTGCGCCTATAAGCTCCTCATCATTGGCTCCAGAACGCATCATATCTTTCACATTAAAAATTCCATCATCATAAAGACAAGTTTTGATCACTCCTTTTGGGGTGAGCCTGATTCTGTTGCAAGTCCCACAAAAAGTCCTGCTATATGCCGCAATGATTCCAAAATCGCCTTTGAATCCAGGGACTTTATAATTCATAGCTGTTGATGCAGGAGGATCAACAAGTTTTTGTACTTTAGGAAAATGAGTTGTAATAAGATCTAGAATTTGAGTATGAGTCCATAAGGTCTTATTTCCTTGACCTTGAGTCCCATTGAAAGGCATTTCTTCTATATAGCGTACAGATATAGGTTTATCTCTAGCTAATTCTAACATTGGAATAATATCCTCAATATTTCTTCCATTCATGACAACCATGTTCAACTTAACATGTATTCCAGACTGAATCATAAGGTCCATACTTTCCATGACTTTAGAAAAGTCATCTCTCCTAGTAATCTGGAAAAACCGATCAGAATCTATACTATCTAAACTCAAATTCACAGTATTAATACCTACACTTTTTAGTCGGTCTACTTTATCGTGGATGAGGGTGCCATTAGTTGTTATAGAAATTTTGCTAAGTGTTGGAATTTTTGAAATTGCGTCTAAAAAGGTCATCATATCTTTCCACAGAAATGGTTCACCACCTGTGATTCGAATTTTGTCGATACCATGCTTAGAAAAAAGATCTACAATATGATACATTTCCGCAAAGGACATTAATTCCTTTTTAGGAGCATATGTGATCCCTTCTTCTGGCATACAGTAAAAGCATCTGAGATTACAGCGATCTGTAACTGCCAGCCTCATGTAGTTTATCTCTCTTCCGTGATTATCGATTAGCATGATGTGCAAAATAAGTAGAATAGCCTTCAGATGTACGAAAGCTATTCCCACATAAGATAAATTAATTGAGTTTTATGTATTTGTCTTACATAACATTGGGCCAATGATTCATCATGTCTAATACTCCTCCCATTAGAGCAATCGTCACTGCCCAATATCCAAGATTAATCCACAAATTTTTCAATGAAGATTGTTCATATAGTTTTTTGCTGAGTAGAATGGGTAGAACAAATGTGATCATAAGAAATATACTGTGGAATGCGCCGTGACCGAATGTGTCAAACTGCCCTTCTTGGCCAGGTTGATTATTAAAATTGATTAAGAAGATTGATAATAGAAAAGATGTAATTAATGACAACCCAATAGTCAATGGCATATTCACTGATTTCATTTTCTCTTCTGTCATACCAATGCTATCCATCCATGATTTTTGAAATAACATCGGACTATACCAAATAAAACCAATAATAGTAGGTATTAAAGCAGCGATTATAACGGAGAGGATGTTAATGTTTTCCATTTTTTACATTTTGTTTGATTTGAAAGTAATAGTTTTTATTTGGCAGAAATAGCTTTATGATAATTGTAACTTTTCTATTTTTGGATGAAACCAAAGCAATTATTTAGTATGAAATCCATATTGATACTGTTAATAACCCTACTTTTTTGTTCTACATTGATAAGTCAGAGATATGAAAGGATGGAAGATAATGAAGACTCTATCCATGAAAACCTTAGCGCTACTTACAATGCCCGATTCGTTAAAAATCGTAAAACTCAGGATGTATATGATATTGAAGTAAGCGTAAGAAATAATAGTTATGATATGATTGTACTCAAACAGAACATCGGTGAAGCAGAATTTAGCCTAAAAAAATATGCCATTGCAGAATTCAGATTTGAAAATGCCACAGGGTCTAATCTCACTGTTAAAGACGGCAATATCTTGGGCAAAGAAATACAGAAAGATGTTTCATATGAATGTGCTAAATGTAATGGAGATGATGATGAGACAGTCAATAAGAAAGACAGATTTGTTATAGGTTATGGTATCAGAAGAGGGGAAATTATTAATGAGAGTTTTAGAGTTAGGGTGCCAAAAGATGAGAAGCCTGAAGTAGATATTAGGTTCTTAAATAGGTAATTGAAGTCTGCCTTATGTTTTGTCTGAAATTATTTCTAATGATTTCTTCCAAAGTTGTTTTCCTACTGTTTCATCATAACACTTAGTATCCATTTTTTTTGGTCGATTCATATGGAAATATTCTCCTGTTTTTTGACTCATTTCATCAGCTGCTGCCATATAGACTACTGGTAATGCAGCCTTCTGTGGATTTTTAAAAAAGAGTAAGAAAATAAATTTTAAAAATCCTCTCAGAATGAATGGTGCATCACGAATGATATTAGAATTTACTGGACCCGGACAGATGGCATTGACCTGTACATCTATTTGATCCTCATCCCTGAGCCTCTTTGAAAGTTCTATTGAGTAAGTATTGAGGATCAATTTATTATAACTATAAAGTGAAACACCACGATTGGCGCTTACATAAGGCTCGAAAATTCCTAATTGATCAATGATAATATCAGATGCTCCTTGATGAGAATCAGATGATATGAAAATTATGTGTGAATTAGCATTCTCTTTTCGGTTTTCTGCATATGTATTATTCGGGATAACCCCTTCATTGAGAAGCCTATTTGCTAAATAAAATTTTGATAGGTAGTTCACCATGAACATTTCATCTAAGCCATTTGCTGTTTTTCTTCCTTTTGGAGGAGTAACTCCTGCGTTGTGGATACTAATATCCAGCCGTATCCCATCTTTTTTTAAGCCTTTCACAAATTTGTCTATACTTTCGAAAGAGGTAAGATCTATTTTCCTCAAGGAAACATTGTCATTCAGGCTCAATGATTTTATTTGATCTACTGCTTCTGGATATTCATTTCTGCACCCAATGATTATTTGAGCACCTCTCTTTGCAAACTGTGTTGCTATACCCAACCCTAATCCGGAGTTTCCACCTGTGACAAGCACTATCTTTCCATCTAATCTGTCTTCATCGATGAGGTCTCTGACGGTTTCTTTCTTCTTGAATAATTCTAAAACTCCAGTAAATACTGCTGAAGTTGCATTGTTAAACCTTCCTCTAGAATCTGCATTAGGTGTATTATCCATAGGATTAGAATTTTTTCTGTAAACGATATTAAATATGATATGGATCCAAACCACAAAATTGATACCCTTCTTTTGAGTATTTCTTCAAAACCCATTCTAAGATATCAATCACTTTATCTTTAGCCCGCTCATTTTCATGAAGGACAATTATTGATCCTCGTGTGACATTATTTTTTAAAACTTTGACACAAGATTTTGTATCCTGTTTTATATCAAAATCACCAGGCATGATGTCCCACATCACAACATTGTATTTATTAAGGATTTCTTTTTTTCTTCTTAATGGTAATCTTCCAAAAGCAGGTCTATACAATGTAGAATTACTTGTTAAGGCCCCATATTCAATATTATTGATGAATTCTTTGAGAGGCGTTTTAACCGAATCTAAATGGTAATAACCATGATTGCCAACAGCATGACCTTCATCTAGGCATCTTCTATGTAAGGAAGGGTAAGCTTCAATCTTTGATCCCAACTGAAAAAAAGTGACTTTTGCACGAAATTTTGAAAGGAGGTCTAAGATTTTAGGAGTTAGTGAAGGGTGTGGGCCATCATCAAAAGTGAGAAAAAGAGATTTATCCTCAGCATTAACCTGCCATTGGCGCTGATTATATACTTTTTGAATGAAACTGGGGATTTTGTGAAAATAGAACATATAGACTGCTAAAAATAATATAATAGATGAGTAAGGAAGTAAGAGTAAGGTTTGCACCTTCACCAACAGGCCCACTTCATATTGGAGGAGTGAGAACGGCATTGTATAATTATCTAGTTGCGAAAAAAAATGGGGGAAAGTTCCTGCTCAGAATTGAAGATACAGATCAGTCTAGATATGTCCCTGGAGCAGAGGATTATATAATACAGTCTTTGAAGTGGCTCGGGATGAATATCGACGAAGGACCAGAACAAGGAGGAAATTATGGACCTTATAGACAGTCTGACCGGAAAAACATTTATAAGGAATATGTAGACAAGTTAATATCAAGTGGCCATGCCTATTATGCATTTGATAGTGCAGAAGAACTCGAAAGAATGCGAGATCGATATAAAGCAGAAGGAGTGCATTCACCTAAATATGATCAAAGTACAAGAGAGAGTATGATAAATAGTCTCACTCTTTCGGATGATGATACTAAGTCATTAGTAAATAAAGGCTCCAATGTAGTAGTGCGACTCAAAGTGCCTAAAAATGAAATAATTTCTTTCTCTGATGAAGTGCGTGGTGAAGTTTCTTTTCAATCCGAAGAATTAGATGATAAAGTATTGATGAAGGCTGATGGAATGCCAACTTATCATTTAGCTAATGTTGTAGATGACTTTCTGATGAAAATTTCTCATGTAATAAGGGGAGAAGAGTGGTTGTCAAGCACAGGTCATCATGTTCTGTTGTATCGGGCATTTGGATGGGCAAAAGAAATTCCAAAGTTTGCCCACCTTCCATTAATATTAAAACCAAATGGTAAAGGAAAACTGAGCAAAAGAGATGGTGCTAAGTTTGGATTCCCTGTTTTTCCACTGGATTGGTTTGATAAAAAAGAGAATGAGTTGTTTTCAGGTTTTAAAGAGGACGGTTTTATTCCCGAAGCGGTGATTAACTTTTTAGCATTCCTTGGTTGGAATCCCGGAACAGAAGAGGAGATGTTCAGTTTGAGTGAATTGGAGAGTTCTTTTGAAATAGGTAAAATTATTAAGTCGGGTGCGAAATTCAACTATGAAAAGGCCAAGTGGTATAATCAACAATACATAATCAGCTCTCCTAATGAGACACTGGCTGCCTTGATTCAAGAAGATATTGAGAAAATAGGAGGAGTTTCAGTGGACAAAGGGTTCTTGACTACATTTTGTGGAATGATGAAAGAAAGGGTAATGACCTTAAAAGAATTCTCAACAAAGGGTAAATATTTTTTCACTGATGATTTTGAATATGATGTTAAGACTATAAAGAAGAAGTTCAAAATAGAAAATGGACCGCATTTTGAGAAAATATGCAATAGTTTAGAATCATTGAATACCTGGAAGTCGAATGATATTCAAAATGTAATAAAGTCCTATATCACTGATAATGAACTTTCGTTTGGAGCTATTTTGCCCATTTTGCGTATTTGTCTAGCAGGGACTATGAAAGGGCCTGATGTTTTCCAAATGATGGAATTATTGGGAAGACAGATTGTTCTATCAAGAATGGAAAAAGGACTTAAGTTTTGCAAAACCACCATTTCATAGTGCAGATTGGATTGAATTTCTGCTCAGACCAAGAGTAAACCCTAACAAGACTCAGGTATTTATTAATCAATCGATTATATATTATGATTATTTGTAATATATTTGCTTTTCGTTTGATTTGATTGCATTTCCATGGGTTTATGGGAATGAGGTTAATTCATGAATCTGACATTCGTGTGAACATACTGATATTATGAGGAATCTTTTATACATCAAAATATCATTCTTGGTACTTATACTAAGTCTGATAAATTCAACTTTATCGATTAGTCAATCGGGCCCAAATCCTCCGACTGTGACTTCTGTACCTTCTGATATTGCTTTGATTTGTGATGAAGGTATTAGCGGGGATTTAAATTCTTGGCTTTTCATGAGAGCAGGGTTTGTTGCGAATGGTGCAGAACAAATAAATTCAATCACGCCAAATTCAGAATTACTTTCAGATCTAGACAGCTTGTTACAAAATGAATGTTCTGATGCTAATCTAGTTTTAACTCAAGGGTTTTATGCAACTAACTCGACATCATCAACAGATACTTTTTTCGTCCAATTTAGATTTTCTGATGGTTCTAGCATTCCTCTGGATACTCTTGCTCCCAATAATTTAAACGTAACGTGCTCTGATACAAGCATGACTCAGATGATCGCATGGGTAAGAAATGGAGGTGGTAGTATAATTAATGATGCTTGTAGAGGAGCTATGCCATGGACCAGATACAGCTGGACTTCAAATGGCCGATCCGGTAGTGGCAATAATTCTGATGACAGTTCTTTTGGGAGTATAATTGATAATAGTATTTGTGAACAAACAATAAACTTTACATTTTTTGCTAATAATGGATGTGATCCTGAGGTTAGTCAAACTGCCGACTTTCACTTGTTTCTTGATTCAAGTTTGATCCAAATTGACACTTTACCACAAAGCCTGACTCTTGATTGTTCAGATGAAATAGAACAAAGTATTACAAGGTGGTATCTGGATCATGGAGGAATGAGAGTTTCAAGTTTTGTGTCTTCTACAACTATTGCAGCAAATAAATCTCTGGATTCACTCCTAAATGAGATTTCTGAATTGAGAAGGACTGGTTGTGATAATTTTAGTATTGAATTATCTTTTTCGGCATCCGATACCTTAGGAATGTCAACTAGTCCAATTTCAGTTGTTGCTGATGTGACAGATAATCAAAGACCGAAAGTGGACATACAAGCCACGGATCTGATATTTACTTGTAGAGATGATAGCATTTCTTTTGCTCTTCAAGAATGGATTAAAACATATGGAGGTTCATCAGCATCAGATAACTGTTCTGACTCGGTGATTTGGCAAAGTTTTAATTGGATAGGAGATGGGCGCACAGGTCAAGGTGATTTTACCAATGGTCCTTTTGATAATGTCATAGATAATAACATATGCGGGCAGAGCTACTTGTTTTTCTTTGATGTAGAGGATTTATGTGGCAATGTGACAGAAATTTCAGCAAATTTTGAAATTTTGGATACAGCTATAATGATAGTGACTCCGGCTACGGATTTTTCAATCTCATGTGAGTTTTATTCGGAAGCTTCTTTAACCGATTGGTATAACCAAAATGGAGGATTCAGGGCTGAAGTGGCAGGAAGCTCACTCACAAGTAGAGCAACAAAAACGGAACAAGAAGTATTGAATGAATTCAATTCTTCAATAATGGACGGATGTAACGAAGGGCTGGTGAGCGTTGGTTTTTATGCTTTAGATAGTCGAGGAATTTCATCGGATACAATTATAGCGAGTTTCTCTTCGATTGACCAAACGGCTCCGGAGATACAAACTTTACCTAGTAACATATCATTCGATTGTGGAGAGGTAGATTCTAATATGGTAACTCAATGGCTTACAAGCCAAGGAGGAGCTTTTGCCTCTGATATATGCTCAGATTCAACATTTTGGACAGGATTTACATGGATCAGTTCAAATGGTACTAATGGTGGTGGAGACTTTGTAGATGGGCCATTTACTGTATTAGATGGTTTAGATTGTTTTGAGTCAGCCACAGTATCATTTATAGTCTCTGATCCTTGTGGTAACACAAGTTCAGTGTCTGCATTATTTAGTATTCAGGATACTACCCCTTTGATGGATATCATCCCACCAGTAATAACACAGAACCCACAGGACGCTAATGTTGATTGTAGTACAGACGTTTTAGATTCGCTGATACAATGGTATGACTCTTTTGGAGGACTGATAGCTACTGATGAGAATGGAGTGATAAAATTGAGAGCGAATAGGTCATTTGCACTAGTTCAACAAGACTTTAATGCCTCTAATTCTCAAAGCAATTGTGCTAGTGGGACTGTGAATGTTGGATTTTTTGCTTTGGATACCTTAGATAATAGTAGTGATACTCTATTTGCAACTTTTAGTGTAATAGATTCGATTCCTCCTACTATCGCGATTCCTGCTCAAGATATTAGTATTACATGTAATGTAGGAAGACAAGATTCACTGACTAATTGGATTAAAAGATTTGGAGGAGCTTCGGCTGTTGATGATTGTTCTCAAGATGATATCATATGGGCTCAATTTTCATTTACTGATTCTGAAGGGCGCACCGGTTCAGGTTCTTTCTTAAATGGACCTTTTAACTTGATTGGAAGTAGTCTTTGTGATTGGTCCGCTGATGTGAATTTCTTTGTCACCGATGCATGTGGAAATTTAACTTCCACAAGTGCGACTATTAGTATTAAAGACGAAGATGCCCCTGTCTTCCCTTTTATTTTAAGAGATACGACATTGAATTGTGATAATGTGCCTTCAGCAACTGCCATAGTAGCCGATGATGTATGTGAAGGTCAGATTATGGTAACGGCTCTGGACAGTTCTACTCAAAGTACGGATCAAACCGTGTGTGGCTTTTTTAATTATACTATTTTCAGGACTTATAGTGCTAGTGATGCTTGTGGTAATGTTAATTCATTCACTCAGATAATTACCATTTCGGATACACTAGAACCAAGGTATCAAGCCCCTCCTGACATTACTATTTCATGCTTAGATGAATCTGATCCTAATATTACAGGGAGTCCATTAAATGTTGTTGATAATTGTGCGTCAGAAGTAGTTATCACTTTTACGGATAGCCCAATTGGGGAGGGATGTGAAAGACAAATAATTAGAACTTGGGACATTAAAGATTTATGTGGAAGTTCTCTGATTTTACCCCAGACAATCACTATTAAAGACACACTTGCACCTGCTGTCTCAACTCCTGCTGCAGATATTACACTGAGCTGTACTAATGCTCAAGATGTAGATCAATCATTTGCAATATGGGTGGCTGATCTTGCTGGAGCGAAAGCAACGGATGAGTGTGGTAATAGAGTGACAACTTTTGCTGCGGTACCAGGCTCTTATGAAATCAATGATCCATCCTCATTTCCTGGTGAGGCACCAGGTATGTTGAACTTTGTGACTTGTCCATCTGATCAATCAGGAACTTTTAGATTAGAAACTGTGGATTTTGTATTTGTTGATGAATGCAATAATGCATCAGTAAGTACTGCAAGTTTTAAAATAATAGACAATATTGGGCCATCAATTTCAGGAGGCCTTACTGATACAATAATTACAATCGCGAATAGAGATGATTGTGATATTGACCTCTTTATTCCTGCTTTAAATGTGTCAGATGCCTGTGGTAATTTGGACAATGCTTTTTCTATGACATTCCGTCAAGATATAAGTTCACCTGAATTGGGTAATGAGCAAGTTCCTGTAGATAGCTTTACAGCACGATTTGGCCCAATTGATCCCGATGATTTTGAAAGCAATGAATCTGTTTCTCTTACAGTGCAAATGATAAACATTGATGCAGATGATCCAACAGAATATTTTAATATAGTAGCTGAAGATGGTACTGATTTAGGGAGAACTCCTCTTACAGATACACAATGTGGTGATGCAGAATTTATGCTCACTTTTACATCATCTCAAATCAATGCATGGGCGGCTGATGGCTTTATAGATATTAATTTCTTTCCTAATGTCCCATCTGGATTAAGTGGGGCTCTAGCTATTAATGACGTTTGTTTTGGTGCAGGAACTAGAATCATTTTGAGTTTGGATGTAGCTTTAAGCATACAAGGCTTTATCGATTATAAAGTACAGATCGATGATAATGATCCGATTGCCTTGACATCTGTTAGTGATTATACAGCAACGATTGACGCAGGGGTTCACTTAGTTACCTATTTGGTAACAGACTGCTCAGGCAACTTGAGTTCTCAATCATTTAATGTAACAGTTATTGAGGCTACCCCACCAAATGTAGTTTGTTCATCTGACCAAACGGCAATTTTAACTTCAGGTAATTGTACGTCCGATTTTATTTTGCCTGGAGTAATGTCAGTAACTGATAACTGTAACCTTGCTGATACTTTTTCAGTGTCAGTTTCTGGAGCTACTGATTTATCATCTATTTCATTTAACCCGAATATAGAAGAAAGAGTAAACCTTAATCAAGGAATAAATATTCTAGAATATACTGTTTTTGATGGTAGCGGGAATACTTCGACTTGTGTCTTTAATGTAAATGTGCAAGATTTAGAAGCCCCAGTAATTGAATGTAGGGATACATCTTTGGCCATGGCCCACCCATCAGGATTATTGCCACTTATTGTAGATCCAGCATTGGTAGTAACATCAGTTACAGATAATTGTGAAGTTGGAGATTTTCAATTTTCTAATACAGATTTCAATTGTTCGAATATAAACAGCATTGTACCAGTGACGGTCATTGTATCCGATCTTTCAGGTAATACAAGTCAGTGCATGTCCAATGTCAGGATTGTTCCCTTTGTACTAGAGCCCATAGCTCAGTCATTAGTTTGTACGGGAGATACATTGAAACTTAATGCTAACGTACCTTCTATAGATAGTCAGAGTGCTTATACTTTTAATTGGTCAGGACCTAATGGTTTCGATTCAAGTTTAGAAAATCCATTCATTGCAAACTCTACCCCTAATCTATCAGGCACTTATAATTTAGTTGTACTTGGAGCAAATGGCTGTCGTTCTATTGGATCTGTCAATGTGGCAATTGAAGATTTTAATATGCCAATGATTGGAGTAGATAGAGATACCATCTGTGCCGGAGATACCGTGATGTTTACTGCAACGAATTACCAATCTACAGTTACCTACAAATGGTTTGAGGGTATTGCCCCTATTGGCGAACAAATTGGTGAAACACAAATCCCTTCATTCAAGTTTAGCCCTACAGGTGATCAAGGATCTTTCTTTGTGATAGCAGAAAATGAAGCATGTGAAAGAACTCCTTCTGATCAAATTACTATTACAGTAAATCCAATACCAACATTAAGCGGAAGTCCGATCACGCTTCAGATTTGTGAAGGATCATCATTCCGTTTACAGGCTAATCATATTGGCACGAACGCAACGTCATACAACTGGACAGGTCCCAATGGATTCACATCAAATGAAGCAAATCCACCTCCTTTCAATAATGCCTCCACAGACTTATCTGGAGACTATGTTCTTACCGTTCTAGAGAATGATTGCCCTTCTCTTCCAAGAGTTACAAAAGTGTTGGTTGACCCTTTCCCTATGACTCCCTCTGTAAACGCGGATGCGATAGTTTGTGAAGGGGAGAATCTTATTCTATCATTATCTGATACCAGTGCTGGGGGCGAAACCTTAAACTGGTTACTTAATGGGCAGTTTTATCAAGCTGTGGACGGCAACGGACTTATCATTCCAAACGCTACTGACTCTTTAGAAGGACTATGGCAAGTATATACTCAGACTAGAGGATGTATATCAGATACCTCGAGTGGAGTATTGGTAACAATAGAAAATAAAACTGTAATTAATATCCTCAATGATACCCTACAGTGCACAGGAGATGAGGTCCAATTAATGACGAATATTCTTCCAGATGCAACTTATGAATGGTCAGGACCAAACAATTTTAGATCTACTCTTGAGCAACCAATTGCAACAATTGAGCAGGGGAAATATTGTGTTACAGTCACTTCAGCTTCTGGGTGCACAAATGTAGCCACTTTGGATGTAACAGGAAGTCCATTGCCTATGGTCATAGATGTGAGCCAAGATATGATTACTGAATGTGTGGATGGAACCAGTATGATAATTGTATCTGCTAGTGTAGGCCCGGATTCAAATTACAGATATGAGTGGTCAGGGCCCAATGAATTCATATCTAATAATGATTCACTGATCATAACTAATGCGACGGCAGCTCAATCAGGCACCTATGTCCTAGTGGTAGAAAATGATATTTGTGAGTCGGCAGAACGAGAGATAATCATTGATCTGACAGACATTCCAGAAGTGCCAGTGATTGGAGAAAGCATTAATGCTTGTGTTGGTGAAGAGCTGATATTGACAGTACAAAACCATAACGAGTCAACTGACATGTATGTATGGACTACGCCAATGGGTATGTTTCAGACTGATGTCCCTTCTTTTAGTATTCCTGAGATGGCAATTGCAAATGCAGGGATATATTTGGTGAGAGCTGATGATGATGGTTGTATCTCAACTGATTCAGAATTGTTAACTGTTAATGTATTTAGTATTCCTAATGCTCCAGGAGTAAGCAGCAATGGACCGGTATGTGAAGGAGATGATTTGATACTTCAAGCTACTCAGATTCTAGGTGCAGAATATATATGGACAGGCCCGAATGATTTTATCGCATCAGGAGATAGAGTTGTGGTAAGAAATACGGAACCAGCAAATGAAGGAGATTATTCAGTTCGAATTGTGTTAAATGGTTGCCCATCTCTACCAAGTACATTAACAGATATTGAATTCTTGCCCAAACCAGATCAACCTGTAACAGAGGTTACTATATTGGATGTATGTAGAAATGATATGAATGGCGAATTTACGCTATGTATCAATGCCCCACAATACAACCCTAATGGAGAATATCAATGGACAAATCTTACAACTGAAGAAGTCTTAGGTCGTACTTCTGAGAGATGCCTTGTACTTTCTGCAGATAGCCCAATTTTGCTTGGTGAAAACAGAATAGTTGTTGAAGAACTGAATGAGGTATGTATTTCAGAACAGTCTGATGTGATATCATTTGTCTTGTATGAAAATTTAAATGTTGTTGCTGATGGAGGACCAGATGTCATAGCATGTGATATAACTAATGTTGCTTTAGATGCTTCTAACCCAAATCAGGGTACAGGTAGATGGATAGCGTTAGATCCTGATATTAACTTCTCTGATCCAACTGATCCAAAATCTTTAGTATTCGATATTAATCAGGGAGAAAATATTCTAATATGGCAATTAGAAAATGGTGCGTGCATTGGCGATACTGATACAATTTCAGTCACTACTGAATTTTCTGTAGTAGCAAACGATGATGAATTACAAACTGCGTATAATACCTCAGTGATATTCTCACCAGACTTAAATGATGATCTTACAGCTGATTATGATATTGAAATTATAAGCCCTCCGAACGCTGGAACTCTATCTGTAAACCCAGATGGTTATGAGTATATTCCTCAGAATGGGTTTCTTGGTCCAGTTGAGATTGTATACGAGATATGTAGCGCAGCATGTGAAAACAATTGTGATCGAGCCACAGTGAAAATTAATGTTGGAGACGTGTCTGATTGCTTTGCTCCGAACTTGGTGACTCCAAATGGAGATGGTATTAATGATGCATTTGTAATCCCATGTATAGAATCAGGCCTATATCCCAATAATCAACTATATATCTATAATCAATACGGAGATCAGGTGCTAGATGCTCCGAGTTATAACAACGATTGGCAGGGTCAATACAATGGCAAGGATTTACCAACGGGAACTTACTATTATGTCTTTAGAGCTAACAACCAATTGGCTCCGGAGAAAGGATTTATAATCATAGAAAGGTGATAAGAAAACTATACATATTAACAGTACTCAGCTTATTTATAAGTCTTGTATGTACTGCTCAGCAAGAGCAATTATATACTCAATTTATGTACAACAAATTGGGTCTTAACCCTGCATTTGCAGGTAATCATGAGAATGTAGCAGTCTCTGCCATAGTCCGAAATCAGTGGATAGGGTTTGAAGGAGCTCCAAATACTCAATCTGCAAGTCTGAATATCCCACTTGCCAATCAAAAAATTGGATTGGGACTTAATTTGACAAGAAATACTATTGGTATTTCAGAAAAACAGACAATCGATGCGATGTATTCTTATCGTGTGAACATTGCTGAAAGTGGAACTTTGAGCATTGGTCTACAAGGGTCGGCACGTAGATATCAGATTGATTATACTGATCCAAGGCTAAATGGAATTGTAGATAAGAATTCTGACCCAGCTATTGATGTAAGAAGATTTGATGAAAATGTAATCAATTTTGGCGCTGGAGTTTACTATAATACATCACATTTTTATGTTGGTGTTTCATCACCAAGATTAATGGAGAGAAGTATAAATTTTGCTTCGGAATTAGGGTTTTCTAAAGAAGTACGTCATGTTTTATTCATGATGGGAGGAGCAATAGATTTAAATGATGACTGGGTTATGACGCCTCAGACTATGTTTAGACATACTCAGAATTCACCTTTTGATATAGATTTTAATATAAGTGCGACTTGGCGATCCTATCTGACTGGTGGATTGACTTATAGACACGGCGGTGATTCTAATTCTTTTGCAGAATCCATTGATGTGCTTTTTGGATTCCAAGTAAGTAGGCAGTTCATGATATCCGCAGCATATGATTTTACCTTATCTGAAATTCAAGATCACTCTAGTGGTAGTTTTGAAGTAGGAGTACACTATGTCATCGGCGGAAGAAGAAATCCAGGCGATAATATCAATCCAAGATATTTCTAAGAAATGAGAATACTACAATACAACTTAGCCATAATTCTGATAGCAATATCAGGTATAATAATTGCCCAGCCATCTATGCTCAATGAAGATGCCGTACGTAATAGTAAAGTATCATCTTATGATGCCATTAATTCAGCACATTTGGATTTTTCTCCGGTTATATATGGAGAAGGGTTAGTGTTTATAGGAAATAAAGAGAAAGGTCAAGTTTTCGATCAAGAGATAAATGAAGCTTACTTTGAATTAAAGTATTTACCTCTAAATTCGGAATCAGCTTCTATCTCTGATTTCTCTCCAGCTCTTAATATTGATGATGTACATAAAGGGCCTTGCTCTTTTTCACAACAGGATCGAGTAGTTTATTATACAAAAGAAAAAAGGTTTAGAGATGATAGAGACGCAGTTCTCAAAATTCTGAAAGCTTATAAAGATGAAAATGATTGGATCCCTGATGGAGAATTTCCATTTAATTCTGATGAGTTTTCTAACATGCACCCAGCTGTCAGCCCTGATGGATCTTACATGATTTTTTCATCGAATAGAGAAGGTGGAATTGGAGGATATGATCTTTATATTTCGAAGTATGAAAACGGATACTGGAAAGAACCAGAAAATCTGGGGTCAGCCATAAATTCTTTTGGAGATGAGTCTTTTCCTTTTGTTCATGATAATGGAAGTTTAGTGTTTTCTTCTGATGGGCGTGGAGGATATGGAAACTTGGATCTTTTTATTTCTCGAAAAGAAAACAATAACATCTGGAAATTGTCCCAAAACCTAGGAGAGCCATTTAATACAAAGGCTGACGACTTTGGAGTTACCGTAGATCAAGAAGGCAAGAGTGGTTACTTCACATCTAATAGGAAAGGAGGAAAGGGCAAAGATGATATATATGAATTTACAGCTATTGAGAATATTTTTAACACAGAAGGATACATACCAGTAAAAGCTGTGGAGAATTTTCAATTTGCAACTTTGATATTAGATAAAGTGACCAAAAATCCGATAGAAGATGCGGAGATTTATGCGATTCCATTTGTAAGTGAAAGTACAGATCTTATCATTTCTAATTTTGATATAAAAAGTATTGATGTCGTTAGTGCAGGAGATGAAATCGTCATGAACCTAAAACCCAAAGAAGGAGCAATGACGCGATATTTGAATATTTCTGATGAAAATGGGAAATCAAATTTTCTTATGGATAGGAAAAGTAGATATTTCATTTTTGCACAGAGAAATGGGTATATATCAGCTCAAACGGCGATCGATGCTGAGAGTATTGTCCCAGAAATTACACTCTTGATGTCAAAAGAAGAATCAAAAGAAGAAACACCCTCTACTACTACTTATATCCCTCAGCCTTATACCATAGAGCAGGCACTTGATAGAAGAGAACTAGTAGTTTTTAATGAGATTTATTATGATTACAATAGTGCCACTCTAAAAATTGGTGCAACAAGTGAATTGGACTTATTGTCGGACTATTTACTTAAAAATCCTCAACTCAGAGTTCAACTCTCATCGTACACTGATGCTAGAGGTGAACGAGATTATAATCAGTCATTATCTATTAGAAGAGCTCAATCTGCCAAGACCTATCTAGTAAGCAGAGGAATTTCAGACTTTAGAGTTGTGGCATCTGGACGAGGTGAAAATAATATCAGAAATCATTGTTCTAATGGTGTGTCCTGTTCTGATACCGAGCACGAATATAATCGCAGAACAGAAGTAGAGATTTTAGAAAATTAGCGTTGTGAGAGTTGGTCATCCTCGATTCTAAGGGACTATGCAACTTGTTCTTCACTATATTTCATGGAACAAAACAACTGATCTATAAATAATATCAAAGTTAATTGGCTAACTATCCTTGCTTGTACAATTGCAGCTCAAATAATCGGAATGGGTATATATGGCACTTTCTCTGAATAATGGATGAGTTATCATAATTTAGATGAAGCATTTATTGAAGCCAACTTCAAGTCCACCCTATTCATTGTAAGCATATTCTCTTCTATATTCCTCTATTGGGTCTTATCCAATATTTTTCAAGTTATTGGCGTATAAAGCCTAAAAGAAGGAGCTAAATGGGGAATCTTGTTGGGATTAGCTTTTGGGGCCCATATACCCAAGGACATTTTTAGTATAGTGTTTATTTAGGCACATTAGATGGAACAAATAATTTTTTAGGAATATTGGGCGGTGCTCTCATATTAGGAGCTTGGGTGAAAAAGAAATAGTTTAGAACCTAGCACTAATAAAAAAGGCTTGAATAGTATTATTCAAGCCTTTTTTATTGATATGTCTTAATCAAGATTAATAGAAAGTTGCTCTATTATCCTTTATTGTAGATTTTTCTCTTAAAGCGTTGATTAATTTGAAGTCTTTTGCCGCTTTTGCTTGAGATGATAGAGACGACTTAAGACCGACTAAACCACTAGGCTCTCCTGCATCGCTATTTTTGATTTTTCTCACTACAAAAACTCCACTATTTCCTAAAATTGGAGAACTTGTACTGCCGGCAGCGAGCTGGGAAGCAGCGCCCATCACTTTTGGCTCATTGCCTAATCCTGCTACGAAAACACTATTTAATGAAGCATTAAGAATAGTATCAATTTCGATATTAGCATTGGTAGCTATGACATCAAATCCATTGCCAGAAAGTCCTGATATGTATGCTTTTGCTTTTTTATTGTTCATTACTGCTGCCTCTATGTCAGCTCTTACATCGTCAGCTTTAGCCAATCCAGAAGGAAGTATTTTAGCTAATCCAGCTGCTACATACCTTCTATTATAGTATAATTCATCATCTGTGTATGTATAAATATCATGTGACAAATCACCTATTTCAGTATCACTGCTAAATGCATATTTAACGATATCCCTTGTTATATTGCCTGGTCCTAAAAGATCTATACTATAGTCGTTAGCCTTTAAAGCATTCGATTCCTTCATTTCAAGATTAGCCGTACTATTCACTTTTTCAGTCATGCCATCTAAGTAACTGTATTCTCCCACTAGATCAATCATATTGGTGTACATAGCATCTTGTGTTTCCTTTGTTGGAATGACAGGAACGTTTATGTAAGCTATCTTATGTTTTGGCGTTCTATTATTATATATCATATCATTAATTCTCAAAAGGTGTACTCCAAATTGAGTTCTGACTTTATATACTCCACCTTCTCTTCCTGATATAAAGCAAACATCGTTAAATGCAGGAACCATTGCTCCTTGAGTAAATGTACCTAGATCACCACCGTTAGCACTATTTGTTACGTCTTCGCTGAAATCACTTGCAAGATTATCAAACGAGGATCCTTTATTCACAGCATCCATTATACTGTCGATAAGAGTATTTGCTCTAATTAGTTGAGTTGGGTTGTTTTCTGTAACTCTGATCAGAATGTGGCTAGCATCTACTGAGTCAGGGATTACTTTTCTTTCAATGAGTTTAACAGCTTGAAGGTTTCTTAAAGAAATATATGGTCCATACACTTCACCTGCCGTCATTGTAGGTATCACATCTCTGATTTGCTCCTGTAACTCTTCTGATTTGAGAAAATAGTTTTGGTAGGTGCCATTATTGCTAAAAGCATAAATGGAATCATTATCTGTAGTTCTAAAATTGGCAATCATTTTGTCCATTTCTTCTCTCCAATAAATACTGTCACGTTTATTTGGAGCAACATCTATAGTTACATATTGCACTACTCGTTTTTCTTCTTTTCGCTCATAGTCCTGTGAGTTTTCTTTGATATATGCATTAATATCAGAATCTGTTACATCTACTCCACTTCCATCTATTTCGTCGAAAGGAATTTTTACTACTTCAATGTCCACAGATGTGTTCTGCATTTTGAAAGTCTCTTCGGCCATCCAAGTTGGTGTGTAGAGGCCCTTTTGCACCATGGTATTAATCTTGGTTTGAAGTTGAGTAGAAATAACTTGCTTTTCTTGCTCTGCCCAGTATAGTCTAAACTGTGGAGTTAAGTCTGGGCTATTTGCTTCTATTGCATTCTTTATTTGAGTAAGTTGAGCAATATCAACCTGGCCATTAGGAGTACGATAATTTTGAAAAATAATTGGACTAAGGCTTTGTCCAAATTGCAATTCCATCAATTCATTTTTTCCAACAGACATACCTAATTCTTCTGCTTCATCTTCCACTATGGTTTTATTCACAAAGTAATCCCACAGTCCTGCTCTTCTCATTAATGGCTCTTGAGCACTGTTGTTGAAAAGTACTCTGTCGGTTAAATCAAAATCTTTGAAATCAATTTTTTTACCATTTACGATACCCATTGTTGTATCTGATACAGCACCTCCACCTCCAGGTCCTTGCGCATCCATTAGAATAAAACTAAGTGTGGCGAGTGCAATGATTACAAACACTATCCACATGTTACTTCTTATCTTTCCTATAAGTGCCATCTATATATTATTATGTATCGTCTAAATTTTAGAGGCGCAAAGGTACTGCCTTCTACACTATTTTCAAATAGGGGTTTGAGATATAAAAAAAAAGCTTTTCAAATCACGAAACGCTTTACCTCTTTTCTTCATTTATAAGATCTTCCATTTCTAACATTGAATTGTGTAATATTCTATTTCTGGAAGAATTTTTCTTATCTAAGAAAAATGAATGTCATATCATGGAATTGCAATATGGCTTTTCGAAATAAGTGCGAAAATGTGTTAAAGTTTAAACCTGATTTATTGGTAATTCAAGAGTGTGAGAATCAAGAAAAACTCAAATATGCTCTAGATAATATGGATCATAATGATATTCTATGGCATGGTCAGAATCCTCATAAAGGAGTTGCTGCAATTTCATTTAAGGATGTAAATCTGTCTTTAAAGAGTGGCTATAGTGAGGAATTTCAATATATAATACCAATAGAGCTTAAGAATAAGAACAGACTTATAAATTTCTTTCACATTTGGGCAATGCCATACAAAACGGATAGAAAAAAAGATTACATAGGCCAAATATGGGGAGCTCTCAATTATTATTCTGAATTCTTAAAGGAGGATTCAATATGGATTGGGGATTTTAATAGCAACGCAATTTGGGACAAGAAAAAAAGAATTGGAAACCATATAGATGTTGTCAATAGACTTGAAGAAAATAGAATCAGAAGCCTTTATCACCTACAGACCAAAAAAACGCAAGGGCAAGAATTAGAACCTACCCTATATCTCTTGAAAAAAGTGCATAAACCTTATCATGTGGATTTCTGCTTTCTCAGTGATAATTTAATAAACGAAAACACTAAAATCAGTATAGGTGACTATGATGATTGGATAAGCTTGAGTGATCATATGCCAATATTTATCCAAAGTATAAATGCATGAAATAAAAGATTCTGTTTTCTTTCTTGTCACTTAGCACAATTATTCTGTCTTTTTGGCACCTGTTTTTTCTCCTTTATGCCATTGTGGCGCATTTGATCAAACGTTTCACTTTTGGAGTATCTTTTGATCTAGATCATTCATCATTGAAAAAGAAAAAGATATTCAAATATGACCTACGATAATTTCACTGTAAAAGCACAAGAGTCAATTCTTAAGGCTCAACAATTAGCAGGGAGTTTGGACCAACAATCAGTAGATACTGTACATCTTATAAAAGGTGTGATAGAGACTGATGAGGAGTTGACTGATTTTTTATTTAAAAAGATGGGGGTTAACACTATAAGCCTCAAAAAGAACTTGAACAAAGCAATTGAATCTTTTCCTAAAGTAGAGGGTACGGACAAACAATACTTAACAAATGATTCAAATGCTGCACTAAGTAGAGCCAAGAAATTGATTAAAGAATTTGAAGATGATTTCATATCTGTAGAAATAGTGTTGCTTTCTATTCTTAAAGGAAAAGATAAAGCAGCAAGAATATTAAAGGATGAGGGAGCCACTGAGAAAGGAATGAAAATGGCTATTCATGATTTGCGAAAAGGGAGAAAAGTAACTGATCAACAAGGTGATAATCAATACAATGCCTTGAAGAAATTTGCCATTAATCTGAATCAAAGGGTAATGGACGGAAAGCTCGATCCTATCATTGGAAGAGATGAAGAAATCAGAAGAATACTTCACATTCTTTCTAGAAGGAAGAAAAACAATCCCATTTTAATCGGTGAAGCAGGTGTAGGAAAAACAGCTATAGTAGAAGGATTAGCCTGGAGAATAGTCAATCAAGATGTACCAGAAAGACTACAAAGCAAGCAAATTTTTTCTTTAGATATCTCGGCTCTTATTGCAGGGGCAAAGTATAAAGGAGAATTTGAAGAGAGACTAAAGGCTGTAGTGAAAGAAGTAAATAGCAGTAATGGTGAGATCATCTTATTCGTAGATGAAATACACACTCTTATTGGAGCAGGAGGTGGCAATGGAGCCATGGATGCTGCTAATATTCTAAAACCGGCATTGGCAAGGGGTGAGTTGAGAACTATAGGTGCTACGACTTTTGATGAGTACCAAAAGTATTTAGAAAAGGATAAGGCATTAGTCAGAAGATTTCAGACTGTATTTATAGATGAGCCTAGTGTAGAGGATACCATTTCTATATTAAGAGGAATTCAAGATAAATATGAAGTGTATCATAAGATTGATATCCTAGACGAAGCATTGGTGGCTGCGGCTGAGTTGTCACACCGATATATCACCGAAAGAAGATTGCCTGATAAGGCAATTGATCTCATCGATGAGGCTGCCGCTAAATTGAGGTTGGAACTGGATAGTGTGCCAGAGGAGATTGATGAATTGGAGCGAAAGGTAAGGCAACTAGAGATTGAAAAAGAAGGGATAAAAAGAGAAAAAAATGAAAAGAAACTCAAAAGAATACAAGAGCAAATAGCTAATGCTAAGCAAACTCTAGATTCACGTACTGCAGCTTGGAAAAATGAGAAAGAGATTGTAGATAATATGCAAGCCATCAAAAAAGTGATGGAAGACTTAGAATATGAGGCGGAGAAAGCAGAAAGAGAAGGGGATTTTGAAAAAGTAGCGAAAATTAAGTATGGCGACATTAAGGAAAAAGAAACGCAGCTAAAAGCTGAAGAGGTTAAACTGTCGAAATTGCCAGAAGAAGATCGATTTACAAATGAAGAGGTAAATGGTGACGATATAGCAGAAGTGGTGTCTAAATGGACTGGAATACCCGTGACTAAAATGCTGCAAAGTGAGAAAGAAAAATTACTCAATCTAGAAGATGTAATTGGTAAAAGACTAATAGGCCAAAAAGAAGCTGTAGTCGCAGTGAGTGATGCAATAAGAAGAAGTAGGGCTGGGCTTCAAGATGTAAATAAACCTATTGGCTCCTTTATCTTCTTAGGGCCTACAGGAGTAGGAAAAACAGAATTGGCAAAATCTTTAGCTGAAGTGCTCTTTGATGATGAAAAGGCCATGACACGAATCGATATGAGTGAGTTTCAAGAGAAGCATGCTGTATCTAGATTAGTAGGTGCGCCCCCAGGATATGTAGGATATGATGAAGGAGGACAGCTCACAGAAGCCGTAAGGCGAAGGCCGTATTCTATCATACTTTTAGATGAAATAGAAAAGGCGCATCCTGATGTTTTTAATATCCTCCTTCAGGTGTTAGATGACGGAAGATTAACAGACAATAAAGGGCGCACAGCTAATTTCAAAAATAGTATTGTCATCATGACTTCTAATATGGGGGCACAAACAATTCTGGACAATTTTGAAGATTTAGATGCTATCGGAGAAAAGCATAGACAAGAAATCATTGATACTACTAAAGTTGAAGTATTTGAAGTTCTGAAAGATACCTTAAGACCTGAATTTCTAAATAGAATAGATGATAAGATTATGTTCTTACCATTGACTAAAGAGGAGATTAAAAAAATAGCTGGATTAATGATGAAGAAGCTCAGAAAAAATCTGGCTTCAAAAAGTATCACTTTAGAGATATCAGATAAAGCTATGGATCATATGGCAGAATTAGGTTATGAACCGCAATTTGGAGCTAGACCAATGAAAAGAGTGATACAAAATGAGTTGGTGAATGAGTTGTCTAAATATTTACTTTCAGGCAAAGTGGATGAAGGGGATACAATAAAGATTGGAGTGGATAATAAGGGACTCACATTCAAAGTATAACCAATGGAAAATGCCAGGTCGTATAATCTGGCATTTTTTATTTTGATCTTTACTAGTTTAGTATATATCCCGAAATTGATAATCATTGAAAGTTAAGATTTCCGTGCTTTTGAATTCTAAATCCATCAAGTCTGGGTAATTAGTTTTAGCCATTTTCATAACTAGTCCGCTGTGTGTTTTTTGCTCATCGTGAGTATTTGTAATATAGGTTGGATTGAGTTGACTTATTAACTGATTTACGTTTTCTAACCCAGGGTTTACTTTTCCTCCAAATAAGGATGGCAATCTTATTTCTGAGAAAGAAGTAAGCAATGCTTTCATATTAAGGGGTTTCAGTAAAGCTAATTGCTTCGAGTCTAGTGAAAATCCATGAGAACTGTAAAATATAGCATCATTACCATTACATATCACATGAGCATAGTAGATAGGATCTATACATCTTCTAGGATCAAGCGTAGCAATTTTCAAACCATTAAATTCTAAAAAACCTTCTTTGCTCAGTATTGGTAATTTTATGAGCCTGTTTTCTGAGAATGTTCGTTTTAGTCTTTTATACGCTTTCGGAGACGCTAGAATAGGTATGTCCTTGGCGAATTTTAGAAGTGTCTCTTCATGACAATGATCAGAATAGGACTGAGAAATAAGTATGAAATTTGGTTTCTCAATTTCTACTAAAGTTATAGGTTCTGTAGTATGCCATTGTTCATTAAACCATTGAAAATAATCTACCTCGGAACCCAGGAGCCATGGGTCTATGATGACTTTCTCACTTCCCCAATGAACTTCCCAGGAGGTATCCATATTGAGTCGTCTGATATTTAATTGAGACACTATTTCCTGTAGTCCAAAGGTGGTTCTCTATCACCTAAGAGTGGTTTGTATATAAAATCTTTGCCTCTCTGTTTATAAAGCTCTGTTTTTGCTTCATCTATTATTTCTGGATTTTGAAATAGATGCAAGGCAGTAAGTGAAATGGTCTTAGCGGCTATCATCATACCTTTTTTCCCTATAGAGGTACCTCCTGCTGCTATAGCTTGCCAGCTATGCGCACTTGTACCGGGCACCCAGGTTGCCGCTCTCATACCTGCAGTAGGAACAACCCAACTGACATCGCCGACATCCGTAGATCCTCCTTGACCTTTTCTGATCACTTTAAAAGGATTTACATTTTCTGAAAGATTAACACTTACATTATCTGCGTAAGGAAACGTACTGATTATTTTTTCGGCGAAAGCCTTTTCTTCTTTATCATATTTCACTCCTCCGATCATAGAGAGTTTATCGTGCATAATCTGACTGAGAGTGACATTAGGAAGTACATTATATATACCATGAATAATTTCATATTCCATTTTTGTGCCGGTGCCCTGCGCTGCGCCTTCTGCGCATTGTACAACTCTTTCGAAGTTTTCTGCAGCAAGTTTCATGTCAGGATGCCTTACATAGTAAAATACTTCGGCAAAATCAGGAATTACATTTGGTGCATTTCCACCTTTCGTAATTACATAATGTGTACGTGACTCAGCTGTCATATGCTCTCTCATCATATTCACCATAAAATTCATGGCTTCAACTCCATCTAGAGCAGAACGTCCATTCCATGGAGAGCCGGCAGCATGAGAAGACTGTCCGTAATATCTAAACTTTGCAGACTTGTTTGCTAATGATGATGCTGCATCTGCACTATTTCCATTACTTGGGTGCCAATGTAAAACAGCATTTACATCATCAAAAAGGCCTGCTCTCACAAGATATACTTTACCAGCACCGCCTTCTTCTGCTGGGGTGCCATAGAATCGAATGGTCCCATTTATTTTATTAGATTCCATCCATTGCTTTATGGCTATTGCGGCGGCTGTAGATCCTGATCCAAAAAGATGATGACCACATGCATGCCCTGCGTCTACATCCTCACGCTTTTCTCTGATCGGAGAGTTGGTTTGAGTGATTCCTGGTAGTGCATCATATTCTCCTAAGATCCCTATGACTGGGCTTCCTTGCCCGTAGGTAGCTACAAATGCTGTAGGAATATCCGCTACTCCTGTTTCAATGTCAAACCCTGACTTTCTTAATGTTTCTTGTAAAAGATGAGCACTTTTTTCCTCTTGATAGCCAACTTCAGCAAGGTCCCATATTTTTTGAGCAATATTGAAATAATGATCTGACTGCTTATCTAAATCATCAATTACCTTTTGCTCATCTGATGACAGTTGGGCAAAAGTAGTGGACAGATTCAAGGTAAATATGAGAGAGATTAACAAATAGCGTATCATTGATTTTCATTTGTGTATAAAAAATGAAAATAGCCTTTTTCTAAAAAATACCTATCTGAATTTTCAGATAGGCATTTTTTTTGAAGGTGGGCTAACCTAATTTCATCTTAAACAGAAATAGAATAGGTGATAACCTTAATTCGCAATCTTTATAAACCGTTGTTGATCAATGATTTCTCCTCCTTCGCTTATAATCATTTGATAAACCCCATTTTGGAAATTGCTAATGTCAACTTTATCTGTGAGCTCATATGGAGAGATTGTTCTACTAAATAAATTCCTTCCATTAATGTCAATAATATTTAATTGACTGCTATTTTCTCCATTTTTAAAACCGATATTGATTAAGTCATTTGCGGGATTAGGAGAAAGAGACATTAGGTTAGCATCTAGTTCATAATCAACTTGCCCTTCTGTAAATTTTGCTTTGCCCAATGCTTTGCTCAAATCCGCCTTGAATGTAATCTGATTAGAATAATCTGATATATTACCACCTCCACATAATGCCCTTACTTCCGCAATAATGCTTCTGGGGAGATTAGTTCCAATAGCCATTTTGATACTTCTGGTTGTTACTAAAAATCTTTTTGTTGTCCCTTCTATCCTTAATTGTACTTGATATTTTTTAGCTGATGAAACTCGATCCCATTCTAAGATAAATATTCGTTTAGAACGCTGTCTTACTCTAAAATTTAAAGGGGTATTGCATTCTATATCACTTTGAGCTTCTTCTCTTATAACTTCGATATAGTTCTCTGAGATGGATTCGCAATTGTCATTATCTAATGTAGAAATGTCATCACCTTGAATAGGGTCACCTAATCCTCTATAATTCCAACCCCAAATTCTGCAAGTACCTGCAGGTGCTCCACTTAGATCTAAATTGTTAGTATTTGCCGAATTTGCAAAAGCTAGTATTTTATTATTGTCATCAGTAATAATATACCAATAGCTAAAGTTTGGTGCTGATGTCGTATGAGTAACTTCTACTTTTATATCACCCGCTGTACCTGTGTATGATGTACTTCCGTTTGCAAGGCTAACTTTCCCACCATCCGGGACCTCTCTGTATACAGTGATAAAATTAGAACTTATTGCTTTACAGTCACCATCAGAGAGAGTAGAGATATTATCACCCATGAGAGGATCGCCTTCACCTCTATAACTCCAACCCCAAATTCTGCAAGTTCCAGCGGGAGCACCACTTAGATCTAGGGTAGAAGTATTTGCGCTATTGGCAAAACCAAGAATATTGTCGCTGTCATCAGTAATGATATACCAATAGCTCAACATATTTGCAGAGGTATTATGTTGGACTTCAAGAACTATATCACCTGGACAGTTTGCATATTCAGTACTACCATCAGCAAGACTTACAGAACCACCATCAGGAGATTGTCTGTACACAGTGACAGCATTAGAGAGGTCAAAACAACCAGTAAGGTCAGAAACGTTATTCCCTACAGCAACGCCTTCAAAGTCGTCTTCATAGCTTATAGCCCAAATGAGTCAAGTACCAACACCAGCACCATCGAGATTAAAAGGGCCAGACATAGGCAGATCAAGAATATTATTATCAGTGTCAGTGATGACATATCCTTTATTAGTACCACTAGCATCAGTAGTGAAAACGATATTCAGTGGGTCACCAATACCATCAACACAAATGGAAGTTTCAGTACCACCGTTTTCTAAAGCGATTACCCCGCCATCAGCATCACAAGTAGGAGCATTTCTAACAACAGTAATAAAATTAGAACTTATAGCTTCACAGTCACCATCAGAGAGAGTAGAGATATTGTCACCCATGATTGGATCGCTTTCACCTCTATAACTCCAACCCCAAATTCTGCAAGTTCCCGCAGGAGCACCACTTAGATCTAGGGTAGAAGTATTTGCACTATTAGCAAAACCAAGAATGTTATCACTATCATGAGTAATAATATACCAGTAGCTTAACATATCTGCCTCAATTGAATGCGTTACTTCAACCATAATGTCACCAGCAGTACCTGAGTATTCAGTACTACCATCAGCAAGACTTACAGAACCACCATCAGGAGATTGTCTGTACACAGTGACAGCATTTGAAAGGTCAAAACAACCAGTAAGGTCAGAAACGTTATTCCCTACAGCAGCGCCTTCAAAGTCGTCATCATAGCTTATAGCCCAAATGAGGCAAGTACCAACACCAACACCAGCACCATCGAGATCAAAAGGGCCAGACATAGGCAGACCAAGAATATTATTATCAGTGTCAGTGATGACATATCCTTTATTAGTACCACTAGCATCAGTAGTGAAAACGATATTCAATGGGTCACCAATACCATCAACACAAATGGAAGTTTCAGCACCACCGTTTTCTAAAGCGATTACCCCGCCATCAGCATCACAAGTAGGAGTATCACATATTGTTGTTGCTCCAGTATTCCAAGCACCAGCACCATTTCCATCTTTATTTAGAGATTGTTCAGGACTAAAATCATTGGCCCTTTGACCATTAGTCCACAGACCAGCTGAAACTGCAACGGATTCACGAGTTGAACCAGACCTACTTCCCCAAATGACGTAATCTTGTAGAGCTGAAGCACTACCAAAACTTGAACTAGTATATAATCCTAATTCATCACCATTATTACGAAGGTTGAAACCTGAGACAACAACAGTTTCTCCTTCTTCAACAATAAGGTTTCCGCACTCCAATGTAAGCGAGTTAAGTTGATCATATGCTGGGCGATTACAGAGCCAATATGAACTTATGTCAACAGCACTATTGCCATTATTTATAAGCTCTATGTTTCCGTTTCCTGATATCTCATTGATTTTGTATCCTTGCGTAAAAATAAGACAGTTTAAAAATGAATTAAATTTAAACTGTTATGAAGAAATCAAAATTTA
>DKPS01000047.1 GCA_002471345.1 Saprospiraceae bacterium UBA7328 | reverse complement strand
CAAGATTTCCTTTCTTTTTTAACACCATGCATAAAGTATAATATTCACTGTCAAAAATTCTGACTTAACTTTCTGGTAATTCTGAAATCAATATCATTCATTTCAATGACATTGGTCACAAAAACCAATTATGCATAATTCTAACTTTCTTTCTTATTTGTATAAATTAAAGAATCAGAGTCTTGAAGGGTTTATTATGCAGTATTCCTGAGTGTAGTACAAAATGTAATTCATGTACAAATAATCATAATCCTTTGCTTACTGGATTGGATATCGAAGCTCGTCACAAAATCGATAGTAACAAATTAAAAATAATTTTTAAGAAAGGTGAATATATTTTCAAGGAAGGATTGTTCCCATCTGGGTTGTTTTGTCTGAATCAAGGCAAAGTAATGGTAACAAAGTCAGATGACTTTGGCAATTCTATTATTATAAATTTACACAAGGAAGTAACCTTTTTAGGCATAGCCGACTATATAGCTCAGATTCCATATCAATCAAATTGCATTGCTTTAGACGATACTAAGGTTTGTATACTAAGGAATGAAGATGTTCAAGGGTTTATATCAAATAATAGGACATTTAGCAACCGATTACTTTCTACACTATCATCACAGTTTCACCGATCAAATAAAAGGCTTTTAATAGCCACAAAGAAACAAATGTCTTCTAGGCTCGCAGATGCATTGCTAGAACTTGATGAGGTTTTTGGGACTAATTCATCAGGGTATCTAGATGTATATCTCAAAAGATCTGACCTCGCTCTATTAGGGAATATGAGTGAAGCCAATGCTATACGACATTTATCATCTTTTGGCAAAAATGGTATCATAAGAATACATAGAAAACAAATAGAAATTTTGGACAAAAAACGCCTCCAACGAGAAAGTGAGCTAGTCTGAACTGACCAAAATAAAAACATGCTATATAACATATTATTTGATTTTGTTAAGCATGAAATCTCTTTTACAACCTTCCTAGATTTGCACCACAGTTAATAATTTATTTCATACACATTACAATATATCGTAATGTGTAAATTGCTGAATTACAATATATATCTTATGAATAAAGAACTTTTATTAACCCTATCTGTAATAGTACTTTTCATTTTCTCTTGCAGCAAGGATATAATCGTACCTCTAGATGGAGCATTAGTAGAATCAATTAAAAACTGGTCAAAATCGGGTAGTATTGACTACTTCATTATGCCATCCAGTCATGATTTTGAATCGCTTCCAAATCAAGATCCTCATAACAAAATAACTATAGAAAAAATTAAACTTGGGCAAATGCTTTTTTTTGAAACGGGGCTAGCTCAATCGTCTCAAAAAGTTGAATCCTATGAGACTTATTCATGTTCTAGTTGTCATGTTCCATCAAAAGGTTTTTTACCTGGGAGAATGCAGGGTATTGCTGATGGAGGAATAGGTTTTGGTGAAAACGGAAGTTATAGGACCATATCTCCATCTTATCTAGAATCAGAAATTGATGCGCAAGGAAACCGGCCAATGACCGTCATGAATGTTACTTATACCACCAATACTCTCTGGAGTGGAACATTTGGGGCGAATGATAAAAATGTAGGTACTGAAGAATCATGGACAGGATTTGCAGAAGTAAATCATACAGGATTTGCAGGATTAGAGGCTCAGAATATTGAAGGATTTGACTTACACCGTTTGGCGATTAATGATAAGGTGCTTTACGAATTTGGATATGCAGAATTGTTTGATAGAGCATTTCCAGACATCCCAATATCGGAAAGGTATTCTCCTAAAACTGCAAGCTTTGCAATGGGTGCCTACTTACGCACTATATTGACGAATGAAGCTCCGTTTCAAAACTATCTAAAAGGTGATAAAAAGGCTCTGACGGCAAGTCAAAAAAATGGCGCCCTAATTTTCTTTGGAAAAGCCGGTTGTATTACATGTCATAATAGTCCTTCATTCAGCGCAATGAATTTCTTTGCTTTAGGTACTCAAGATATGTACGAAATAGGAGGTCTAAATACTTCTGCGGAAGATGCCCGAATACAAGGCCGCGGGATGTTTACAGGTAAAGAAGAAGACATGTTCAAATTCAAAGTTCCACAGCTCTATAATCTTAAAGATTATGTGACATTCTTCCATGGTAGCAGTAAAAACAGCATAGAAGAAGTAGTCGACTTTAAATTGAAAGCTAAGTCTGAAAATCCAAATGTTACAGACCTCATGGTGGCACTAAGTCCTAGAGAACTAAACGACATTGAAAGAAAAGACTTGATTGACTTCCTTACAAATGCATTACATGATAATAGCATGGAAAGATACGCTCCTGAGAGTATTCTTTCTGGATATTGCTTTCCAAATAATGATGAAATATCAAAAAGAGATATGCAATGTGATTAAGCCTACAATTATTTAATCTAATAACACCAGTTAGATCTGTATAAACTAACTACGGATTTTAAATCCAACATAAAAAGTACGAGGTTGACCTGGACCATAGACAAAATTACTATCTCTATTTTTTCCAACATCAAATTCGTCCTGATAGGAATTGGTTATATTCTTTATACCTGTATATACTTCGAATTTTGGGCCTGATCCTTTTTGATTTATTATATAGCCAAACTTGGCACTTAATTCAGTAAATGAATTTGACACAATGATCTCATCATTAAGCTGATTTGGTGCTCCACCAAAATGCGGAATTTTCATAGGGCCGGTAAAGACATAGTTTAAATTTAAATTCACCCTTTTATTAGGTGTAAAGCTTAATGTCGCAAAGCCATACTCATCAGGTGTACGTATAAATTCTCTTATTCCTTCCACCTCATCTATATATTGCACAGCATTATCAAATCTACTAGATTGGATAGTCATTCCACTTTCTAGCTGGACTTTCCTATCAAAATTAGCACGAAGCTCTAAGGTAACTCCCTGTACAGTAGCGCCTTGTCCATTACGTTTTTCAAAAAGTTCTCCAAAAGCATCTTCTCCTATTGGTTCAAGATAAAATGCATGATTGAGTCTTGTGTAAAATCCCTCTAATGTAAATCCTGCAATGAAATGTTCGGTAGGTTTATCAAAATTGACAGAAGCACTTATACTTTGAGACTTTTCAGATTCCAAATCGGGAGAAAGACCTACCCTAGATATTCCACCACCTGCAAAAGCAATGTGTAGATCCGTATCAAAAGATTGAGGAGCTCTAAATCCAGCTCCATAGTTGATTCTAAACTGCGTAAAGTCCTTGTACTTGTACAACAGGGATGCTCTTGGACTAAATATAGGAGACTCCACTAGGTTATGCTTATCCATCCTCACACCTGATAATAAAGAAATGGACGGAACAATCTCCCAATCACTTTGCAAAAACAACCCAAAGTCCTTAGTAGTCTGATCGATTAGATAATTGTAAGAAGATATTTCGTCGAATACCTCATCATAAACATATTCAGCTCCTAATGTGAAGACATTTGTACCAGAAAGAAAATTATTGACTTGGTGATTGATTTGAATGCCTCCATTAAAAGTGGTGACATTTGATATGCCATAAGGTGGATTTTCTATATGGTTTTGTAGTTCTATTCCTCCATCTGGGATGATGCCCGTATAATGATCTCTTGATGTATTTTGCCAGGCTAAATAAGAAATGAATGAGCTCTTATTGTTATTGAAATTAATTTGATAATCAGCACTTACCATCCAGACATTATGGGTTCTCTCTTCTGACTGTTGAGTCAAAAAAGCAACTTTGTCAACCATCTCTCCCCCATATCTATATTCATTGAGTTGACTTATACTAAATTCAAGTTTCTGGTCATCTGTAGGCAGAATAAATGCGTTAACACCTAAAGAGGTGTTTTCTATTAAAGGAATCTCTGAAAAATTATCTTCATTATGATCATAAAGTCCTCTTTCACGTCTATTTAGAAAAAATGAAACCCCTGAATTTTTATTATCCTGTAGGATAGTTGCATTCGCCATAAGCTGATTATCAGAAGTTTGTCCATTAATATTCTGATAGTTATAATTAATCTCATAACTATTCTTTTTAGGTATTTTGGTAATAACATTTACTGTACCTCCTATAGCACTCGATCCATATAATGAAGATCCTCCTCCTCTTATCACCTCAATACGCTCTATCATATTCACAGGAAGTTGCTCCATACCATACAAGCCAGTCAAGGGACTAAAAATCGGTCTACCATTGACCAATATTTGTGAATACCCACCTGCTAGTCCATTCATTCTAAGTTGAGTATAGTTACAAGTTTGACAATCTGTTTCTACTCGAAGACCAGGTTGAAATTTAAGTCCTTCAGAAAGATTACATGCTTGTACATTGTCGAGGGCTTTACTATTGAGTACACTTACTATTACTGGAGAATTGGTCTGTCTTTTGAATGTTTTTGTGCCAGAGACAACTATAGCATCCAAGATGAGTGTCTTCTCGGTAAAACGGAAATCTAAATTGACTTCAGTATTATCTTCATCTATGGTGACATTCTGCATGACCGACTCATATCCTAGAAATGAAGCCGTGACTGCATATATCCCATACGGAACATTTTTAATTTTATAAAGGCCTTTGATATTTGTAATTGCACCTAGATGAGTACCGTCTATAGCGATCGCTGAAAGCTCTATTGGCCCTTCTTCATCATAAGAAGTACCAGAGATCACACCCTGACCGAAAAGTCCCTCAGCAGAAATAATGGATAGCGTGATCAATAACAATTCAACAAGAAATAACCTTGTCAGAAAAATGTAGTTCATGTCACAAAGTTAGATATATCTAACAATAGTTTTAGAATTATCTTTAAATTTGTGAAAAGAATACTGAAATGTCCTCAGTCATCAAGGAAAATTATCTCAAAGCTTTGTTTTTTCTAAGCGAAAAAGACTCTGAGATTACACTTACAGATTTAGGTAAGGCTATGCAGGTCAGCAAGCCTACAGTAAACGATATGGTGAAAAAACTAGGATCTAAAGGGTGGATAGAATATACCAAATACAAACCTCTAAAGATCACTTCTGAAGGAAAAAAGGCCGCTGCATTAGTGATCAGAAAGCACAGAATATCAGAGATGTTCTTAGCTCAAATCATGGGTTTTGGATGGGAAGAAGTGCACGAGATCGCTGAAGAGCTAGAACATATTAAATCAGACAAATTCTTTGATAGAATGAATGAACTTATGGGTTTTCCAACAGTGGATCCACATGGCTCTCCTATACCTGACAAAGATGGAAATATCAGCAAACCTAACCATGTACCACTGACTACCGTTTCAGAAAAATCTGAGGTGATTTTTAAAGCCATAAGAGACAGTTCTTCAGAATTATTGCTTTTTTTGAACAAGAAAAATCTGACTTTAGGGACAGAAATTATTGTCTCTGAAATAGAACCTTTTGACAACTCCATGACCATTACCTATACAGCTCAACCTAATCTTCACTTAAGCCATTCTGTGGCATTGCATTTAATGGTAGAAAAGAACTAAGTAAAGAGAACTAATTCACTAATCCACGCTCCAAATCTGCCTCAGCTGCCAAATAAGCAAATGACGCCTTATTCCCTTCTTCTATTAACTTGGTGAAATGCTTTTTAGCCGTTTCTAAATCTTTTTTTTCATACAAATACCAATTTCCTAATCCATAGAGAAAGACTTCATTGATACTTCCATTCTTATGGGTCATGGTCAGGTCACCCTCCTCTAACTCACCTTTGTAAAACAAGCAAATATTGTGATAATGCATATTCTCTATGACCTCCAACTCAGGTTCGATATTCGAAATTATTGCCTCAGCATCTAGTTCTTTACCTAATCTTCTCAGTGTCATATAATGCCAATGACCAGCTGATACTATGTTGTCATCATTCTGATGAGTAGTGATCCGTTTTTGAAAGACACGCTCTGCATTTGTGAGATCATTTTTCAGATAATAAGCTAATGCTAAATGATAGTAGATATTACCATGTAAAGAGCTTATAGGTTTATTCTGAGCATTGGGAATACCATCTTCCTCAATTTGATTCGGAGTTCCAATTATAAATTCAGCAGCTTTTTCGAAATCCGATATCGCATTGTCATACTGCCTTGTAGAAATATACCGATGACCTCTGTGTCGATATAATCTTGCATTATCAGGATGAATTTTAATACCTTCTGTATAGATCCCAATAGCATCTTGATACCTTCCTAAATATGCTGTTCTTCTTCCATACCAGATTATATTTTCTATGTTTTGAGGATCTGCATCGAAATCTGACTTAGCCTTTTCATATTTTTCAATAGCGCCTAGATTGGTAGGTTGTAAACTGAATAGGGTATCACCTAAAAGTGTTATTGCTTCTATTCTTTTGTCAATTAATGGTTTTGCTGATGCAGTATCCGATTTTTTTGGAGTTCCACAACTTAAGCAAAGAATGCCTAAAAAGATTAATATAGTTGGTTTCATATGCTGAAAATAAGCAGACCAATCAAGAATTAAAAACCTGTCATGACCAATCTAATATTCTATTCATAATTAGGAATATTTAATCCCAGTATTATATCTCTCTTTACCATCAATATTCCATTATTCTGAGAAGGTCTTACTATTCCTGACCCTGCTCTTTTTTTCAATTTTTTTCGCTCAGATTGAGTCAATAAAGGATCATCATCAAACATTATATCATCAATAAAATATTCATTTCTATTTGGCTCTTTCACAGTGAAATGGATATGTTCTGGTTCGCCTCCATTGGGATATGCAACTGGTCTGAAAGTGTAAAAGGTATATTCTCCAGTCTTACCTGTCTTTATCCATCCTCGCAACGAACCATGTCGTTTTCCCCAACCCGATTCGTTATTAAAATTTTCGTATAATCCTTTTCGATTTGTATGATAAATGTACACGATGACATCATTTGCTGGAGTCTTTCCATCTTTTTGATATACCGTACCTCTTATCTCGATTTTAGGTTCTAAAATCTCAAATTGGGGGAGTGTGTCAACTGAGTTAAGACTTTTATTTCCATACTCATATACAGCTTCACATCCCTCACATGGACCACCAACAATTTTATTCGATTTGAGATTCGGTTGGGATTGACATGAACAAGTTAATAGAATGAATAAAACGACCGCAATATAGTAAGCTTTTGTTTTCATGATTTTCACTTCATTTACCTCAGATCAACTCTTTTAAAAGGCGTATTATTTCATCAGCAGCTCTCTCTCCTGATCTCACTGCACCTTCCATATATCCATTCCATACAGATGAAGTTTCTGATCCTGCCCAATGAATGTGGTCAATAGGCTTTCGAAGGTGTTTCCCAAATGCTGTCCATACTCCAGGTGTAAAATGACCTCCATAGCATCCTCTAGTGAACTCTTCATTCATCCAATCTTTTTCGATATATTCTACATAGCCTTTTGCCTCTTCACCAAAAAAATTAACTAAAGAATCTATCGTTTTTGCTTCTCTTTCTTTTGCAGTCCATTCTGATGCTTGTCTTCCTTTATTTGCCTCCATAAACATTACCAGTACTCCTCTAGAATCATTATGGAGAGAATTGTCTAAAACCACCTTGACAGGGCCAGTGAAACTAGCCACTTGACCGTTGAGGTCTAGTTTCCTCCAAAAAGGAGATTCATAAACCACTTGAATTTTTATAACTGAACCTGCAGGAATTCTTTGTGTCAATTGATCTCTTACTCCTGGAAGAGGTGGATTATATGAAATACGTCCTGCTAGAGTAGGAGGAAGAGCTACTATCCCTTTTTTACCTTCCCAAACTTGGATTCCTGAATATATTTTTATACTATTTTCAGATTGCTCTATTCTATGAACTGGGCAGTTCAAAACTACATCCTTCCCAAGCCGTTCTGCTAGTTTTATACTAATCTGTTGAGTCCCCCCTTTTATCCTGTCCTCTTGTGCTCCTTCATCAGTATTCAGCAAACTTTCTATACCCCCTCCTGACTTGAGATAAAAGAGGAAATGAAGCATAGACATGTCTTTAGCCTCTGTAGAAAAAACTGCTTCAGATACCAATCTAAAATAGTCCTTTGCAGCTTTGAATCTCACATGTTTCCTTACCCAAGATTCTAAGGACTCTCCATCTAGATATTCCGCATTGGGGTGATTCCAAGGTTTTTCGAGATCGAGCCCTTCCTGTAATTGCTCTACTTTTTTCATTGCTCTACCAAGTGATAAAAGAGCGAAGACATTCAATTTGGGTAAAGCATCTTTATCTGATCCCATCAGGGACTTCTTTCCATCATTATATACTAAGACTTTACCCTCATTGTAAGTGGGAAAAGTTTCTAATCCCAACTCTTCACATAGCTCATACATCCTCGTCTGCGTAGGGCCTATCCATTGCCCACCCATTTCTAATATATTACCATCTGCCAAATGATGAGCAAAGTTCCTACCTCCTACTCTATCTCTAGCTTCAATTACCATTACAGAGAGTCCTGCTTTCTTCAATCTATGTGCAGCATTAAGGCCTGCTAATCCAGCCCCTACTATGATTACATCTTTCATTCAAGAGATTACTTATCCTGTTAAACTACAATTATTTATATCGAAATTGGAATCGATATGAAAGGAATCAAAGTACCAATATCCTCTTGTACCCAATGTGGAAAAAGTAAAAGAATTACCTCATATAAGTACCATCTGGAAGTACACTTGGAAATTTATAGCTCACATCTGTAAGCAATGTATATATGGAACTATCCTCATTTTGTACTTTTTCATGGGTATTCAATTTCCATTCTTGACTTATCTCTTCTAGTCGATTTGATTGAGCTCCTAAAATAGAGCTCATAGCCCAATAAATGTATTCTGCAGCCATACAAGAATAATCACAAGTAGTATCGTCATAGGTATACCATGCCTCTGAAGGATAAGGACTTGGTACTGATATAAATCGACCTCCTCGTGCTAAGTCCATAGCATTCGAAAGGTTAGTTCCTTCTTTTTCTCCAAAAACATTAGGATAAGCCTGAGCATAACCTGCATGTGTAATTATATGCCATACTTCCTCTATGGCAGCATCAAATCTTCCTGTCATTCCATTGGCATGCCATTCAGGAATGGTCTCATCATTGCCCAAATCTTGACCTATTCTGTCTGAAAGAAGGTCTGAAGGGAAATCGCCTTCTGTCTTCCACATAAATAAGAATGCTTTGTTCTCTTTCATCTTGTTCAAAACAATCTGATTATCCACGATACCATCTTCATCATTGTCTAAATACTGAGCCATTAGATTAGCAGCGTGAAGTAGCTTATTGCTTTCCACTTGATCAGCTGCATATATATCGATCCCAAACACAACTACTTTGCGATTGTAATTAGTAAACCCTGAGTCCATATGAGCGACAATAGAAAAGTTGGGATCATTTCCTGGGTCTATAGCTGTATTGTCAATTGAGGCTAATCCACCGTCCTTTGTACACCCAAATGCTATTAAAAGAAGGAATAAACTTATCACTGATTTTAATATTTTCATGATGATGTTTTAAGTCTGAAACTAATTTCATTCAACCTTAAAACATATAAGATGAAGAACACCCTACTTTCTTAAAAGAAATAGAAAGATATTATGCTTTTCTATTACTATTAGCCTCATATCCATCCAATTGTTCTAATATCGAAGATGCTTTTAATATTGGCTCCCATTCAGGTCCAGAAAAGAAAAATTGACTCACTTTGGAATCTTCAACATTTCGAATAGTTAGGTTCTGGTAAAGCCAATAGGTAAAGTAAGACATTGCCAAAAAGACAATTAGATTAATTCCCCCATACAAATATGGAGATTGAACTAATGCATTGTAGCTGACCCAACAGATAGACCAAAATGGTATTTGAATGATGGCTATACAAGTGGAATGAAAGCTTGCAATTTTCAACTCTGCTAATGCTTTTTGAACATCCATAACTTTTTCAGTACAACTGATTTTATTGATCAGATAGAGATGATACATATAGCTGATCAACATAGCAGACATTACAATGCTTATGACACCAAACCCAAATGTGACAAAAACAGCTTGTGCCTTTACTCCTACAAAAGTTATAAAGTAACAAAGCAATGTGAATGGTATTCCAGTTAAAATAGTAGCAGTTTTCGGCCATCTGAGTCTGAGTATGTTCTTGTTCATTTTCTCTTTAGTCATCTCATGAATAATTTCCTTATTCAAGGTCAATACTTGGTCAAGTTTGTCGTCGTATGACTTCCATATATTCATTAATTCTGTGTCCTTCATGATGAATGATTTTTTGTGTTAAATTTTTGTTTCAAGCTAATTTTTATTCGATTGATTCTGGTACTTACATTGGAAGACGTTATACCCATAATCTTCGATATTTCTTTTTGGCTTAGATCATCTAGGTAAAGTAAAATGATCGCTTTATCTATCTCTTTAAGCTCCTTTATAAACTTTTGTAAGTCAGAATATTTTTCTTCTTCCATAGGGCTTACTTCATTTACAGAAGTTGTCAAAATTGGAGTGAGTTCTGTAGTTTTTTCTTTTCTGACTTTATTTTTCCTGTAGTTGGAAATTGAGGTATTCAGCGCAATTCTATAAATCCAAGTAGATAACTTGTATTGATTATCATATTTAGGATATGATTTCCATAACTGAAGAATGATCTCTTGCACCAGGTCCTGTTGATCTGATATATTCTTACAATAAGAATTAGTGATCTTATAGATTATTCCCTTGTGATTTTCTAAGATGCTAATGAATTTGTCCTCGTTGTCGCCCAAAATTAATAGGTGTGTTTACAGCATTATTCGCAGTCAAGCTCAAAATGTCACACTTTGATATAGAATTTCTTATAAATAAAAGATTTCGATTTATAAACTGCTCGATGTAGGCTTTGATAGATTCTCTTAAATCTAACTCATTAATTCAATTCCTTCTACAGGCTGAAAGCCACATAACTATCACCACTCTTGGTTCTTAATTTTCCACCTCCACATGCTATAACTACATATTGCTTACCATTTACAGAATAAGTCGATGGAGTGGCATAACCAGCTGCTGGAAGATCAGAAGACCATAATTCCTTTCCGGTCCTACTATCAAATGCTCTTATTCTCTCATCTGATGTTGCTGCAATAAAAACAATATTTCCAGATGTAACTATGGGGCCTCCATAGTTTTCAGTACCTGTATTAGTCATTCCATTTTCAGCAAGTTCTTTATGCTCACCCAAAGGAATCTGCCAACTTATTTCCCTCTTATTCATATCTATTGCAGTCAGTTGTCCCCATGGTGGTTTGATCATAGGAAATCCATCAGGTGCGTATAGTTTTTCATAACCTCTCATTCGATATGGATAAGGCCAATCTATAACTACAGTTTTTTCATCAATTTCCATTCCATTGATATAATTATAAATGGCTTCAGCATTTTGATCATCTATAAATGCAAAGGATGGCATTACACCTTTCCCTCCTTTTATAATGGTTGTAGACTGTTCTACAGAGAGTCGATCTTTCAGATTTACCAATGTGGGTACATTACCAAACATCTCTCCTCCCTCAAAATGGGCACCATGACATGATCCACAATGAATATTGTAAAGACCTTCACCTTTTGTCTGCGGTCGTACTTCCAGCATTGTTGTACGCCATGGCATTTCACTGCTATTGATATACATGATGTCATTGACTGGATCATGAGCAGCACCGCCCCATTCTCCTCCTCCGTCGAACCCAGGGAAGATGATTGTACCTTCTTCACTAGGAGGCTGGAAAGCATGAAAAGGTTTGGATTGTTCCCATATTGACTTGGCATAATTATAGGCTTCTTCGTTTCTATCAGCAAGATCATCTTCAGTCAAAGTTGTTCTCGCATAATTGGGAAAACCACTTGGCACAGGTTGGGTCAGCGATGTTTTCTCTCCTCTCAAGTCTGACTGCGGAACTTCTATTTCATCTATCGGATAAAGAGGTTCACCTGTTTCTCTATCTAAAACAAAGAGAAATCCATTTTTAGTTATCTGGGCTATTACATCTACTTCATTACCCTCTTTCATAATGGTCATAAGGTTGGGTGGTGCTGGAAGGTCTTTATCCCAAACATCATGATGTATAGTCTGATAATGCCACTTATAAGCTCCTGTCTTTGCATCCAAGGCCAGAATACAATTGGCAAAGAGATTTGATCCATGTCTGTCTCCTCCATAGAAATCAAAGGAAGCTGAGCCTGTAGGACAGAATACTATTCCTCTTTCCTTATCCAGACTAAATCCTGCCCACACATTTGCACCTCCAGACTTTTGGTATGCCTCTTTTGGCCAACTATCATAACCCATTTCTCCTGGGTGCGGTATAGTCTTAAACATCCATTTTTGCTCTCCTGTATGGACATCAAAAGCTCTGATGTGACCAGGTGCAGCTCCAGTGCTCTCGGATACTCTACTTCCCATGATAATAAGATCTCCATAGATTACACCGGGAGAATTACTATTCAAAAAAAGCTTATCCACATCTCTTCCTAACCCTTTTTTCATATCTAATTTTCCTCCATCCCCAAAACCAGAATCTAATGTACCATCTGCGATGTCGACACTATACAAGTATTGATTAGCAGAATAGAACATTCTTTTTTTATCGCCATTTTCAAAATACATTAGGCCTCTATTCACACCCATTCCAAAGCTTTGATAATTACCATCAAAAGGGTCAAAAGTCCAAATTTCCTCTCCTGTATCACCTTTTAGTGCAAAGAGCTTTAATTGTGCGGAAGTACCATACAATATCCCGTCAATGATTAGTGGGTTACATTGAATTTGAGATCTATTACCTGAATGTTTATCATTAGATGAATAGGACCATGCCACTCTAAGATTTGTCACATTATCAGAATTGATTTGATCTAGACCTGAATATTGGGAAGACATATTATCACCTAGATATACTTGCCAATCATCATAGTTAATATTCTCTGATGTATTACAAGCAGCAATGACTAAAATTGAAAATAAAAGAAGGTTCTTCATTCTTAACTCGTATTGAATGTTCTGAAAAGATAAGGAATCCTTTAACTTCATTATATGGTTACTTTAAAATTCCTAACACGGCGGATATTACATTTTGGATGTTTTACAATTTTCTTATGCCCGCTTTTTATTACTTCTCAAATAGATGTAATAGCTGAGAGCAAACTTACTTTTGAAAAAGATGGGATAAAAATTTCATCTAGATTTTATTCTACTCATCCTCTCCAAAGTGAACATCAAGGAATTACCAATCTAGTCATAGTAGTCCATGGTACAAATCGTAATGCTGATGACTATTTTGATAATATGAAAGCAGCATTAGCACAACGTCCCCTGCAAGTATCTTCTACCGCTATTATAGCGCCACAATATTTGACTGAAAGCGATATAGATTTTCATGGTCTTAGTGAAGATCATGTGTATTGGTCATCAGACGGGTGGAAGTCTGGATCAAATTCTAGAGACGAAAGCAGTAACCCTCGCGATATTAGAATCCCTTCATTTGAGGTGCAGGATACGTTGATAATGAGAGCTTTACGTAGCTTTCCAAATTTGAGGCAATTGGTTTTTACAGGGCATTCTGCTGGTGGGCAATTCACCAATAGATATACGGCTAGTTCTCCCATATTTGAAATTCTGTGTATTGAATCTGGAATATCTTCAAAAAGTATCATAGCTAATCCTGGTACATATGTCTACATGTCTCCAGAGCGAAGGGTAGGTGGTTCTGAAACGGAGTTTGCTATTCCTAATATTGATTGCCCTGATTATAATGAATGGAGTTTTGGACTTGAAGATCTCTTTGTCTACCCTACTAGAGCTGGTGCTGAACAAATAAAAGAATGGTATAGTAGCCGTGAAGTGGTATACCTTCTTGGTCAAAATGACAATGATCCCAATGCTTCCACATTACCACGTTCATGTAGAGCTATGACCTTTGGTAATCATAGATACGAGAGGGGAAGGATATACTATAATCACATTGTAATAACCTTTGGAGAAGAAGTAAAGTCAGTTCATTCTAAAGTAGAAATACCCAATATCGGTCATAACAATTTTGAGATGTATAATTCTGAGGAAGGTCTAAGAGTACTCTTTGATGAAGCTCCATTACAATCTTGTAATACTATTATCTCTACAAAGGAAATCACTTTATCTGATTTAGCAATTTATCCTAATCCTGCCGAATTTAAGATCAGAATAAATGATGACGATTTAGAAGAAATTGAGACACTACAAATCTTGGATATTCGAGGTCAGGTTCAATTAAACTTTGGCGAAACTAGAGGTACTAATGAATTTGATATTAGCCAACTATCATCAGGTATTTATTGGATCAAAATATATTCTAAAAAGAAAATCTTCGTATCAAAATTTATTAAGACATAAATAAAGTTCATTCTCTTGATTAGTTGACAAGTAGATTTTTATTTTCCATTGCCCATTTTAGCAATGCATTCTGCTTTCCATCTAGATCGAGCTTCTTGCTGATATTATTTCGATGATTTGTTACGGTCTTTGGGCTTATAAAAAGCATATCTCCAATTTCCGCTGAAGTCTTTTGGCGTGCAATGAGTTTTAGTATGTTAACTTCCTTATCAGATAGTTTATCTAAGGTAGAATTAGATTCAGCTTTTATAAGGAGGTAGGTCAAGGAGGGGTTGACATAAGGTCTTCCTGAATGAACTGATCTAATACAGTCTATTATTTCATTCTCACTACTTTCTTTCAATAAGTATCCCATAATGCCCATCGCCAAAGCACTTTTAAAAAAAGACTCATCCTTGAATAAAGTGAGGAGAATGAATTTAGTATCAACTTTTTCATCTATTAGGATTCGCGCTACGTCAAGACCTGTATAGTGGGGCATTTCTATATCTAATATTGCGATATCAGGTTTCAGGGCTCTTATCTTGACTAAGGATTCTTGACCATCACCTGCACTTCCTAACCACTCTATATCATCTGTCTGAACCAAAAGGTCTGTTACCCCTTTTCGGAGTATAGGGTGGTCATCAGCATTGAAAACTTTAATCATATCACTAAGTATAATATGAAAAAAAGATAAAGGGCTAATGCACAAGTCACTTTAACAATCTTACACGGGATTTGTACATCCTTTTTTATGCTTCTTGAGCTACAGTGCTTTTAGATTGAATTGTAACGATTCCAACTACGAGCATGATCAAAAACAAAATTATGAGACTCCATTGTGATAAAGTAGGAACTGCCGCCGTACAAGTAGACTCTGCAGGACAGGCTGCTGGACTAACAAAAGGAGTACCGTTGATGATGATATCAGCTACTGTAGATGGTGGCCTATAGAATACGTAGGTGAACAATCCAGAACCATCCGCATTCCCTATAGGGCCAGTGATCAGAGTATTTGTGTTATCCATGAATCCACCATTGTTGGCCGTCACTGTCATTGCAGCACCAGGAATCGTATTCACTTTTAATGTATCTCTAAATAAAAAAACACCAGAAGTAATAATGGAGTTAGCACAATCACAAGGATCGCTTATTGAGATTGGATTACAAGCTACACCCTCTCCAGGACACATAGCATTATTTAATACAATTCCAATTGAGGTTCCGACCAGATTTCCACATCCTCCTCCTGTACTTTGGGTCAAATTATTACTGTTACATATACACATGCATGAGGTAATATTTCCTCCCATCAGAATACCACAATTCTTATAGTTTGGGTCATTACATTCAATCTCTAAAAACTTATCTCCATGTATAGCATTAAAATCATATTGAACTCTAAAATGAGTTTCTTCTCCAGGTTTCAAAATTGATTTTTCAGGTTGCTTAGAAATTGTAATGCTTGTAGATGGGCTTTCCCTAAAAGTCAATGGCAATTGAATAATCAAGTTTTCATCACCTTCATTTTTTAACGACCATGTAGATTCTATAACATTATCAGAAAGAAAAAATAGTAAGAACCACAAGCATACAGCTCTGGTGGATTTTGGTGATGATCATGTGCACCTTCGTCCACAATTCTCCATACAGTCATTTCAGGTTGACTCATAAGGAAAGAGGTACACAATAACAAACTAACCAGAATTGAAAAGTACTTAATCATAGTTCTCGAAGTATTCAATGCCTAATTATGAATATTCGCCCTTTTCAAAGTGAAATTTCGTCAATTGTCGATGGCTGAATACATATTAAAATTTGAAGCATATTTCTTTATAGCTTCATTTCCTCCAATTATTGATACAAAACTCTAGCTGCTATTCATTATTTGACACCTTCATCTTCACCCCAACCACTATTCGTTCCACTATTTCCAATGCCGTTGTGAGTGAAGAAAAATCTTCATAGATAAGTCCATTTTGACCTGAATGGTGACCATGCCCTATTAGGTTCAATAAATAATATTCTTTATTATCATTCATATTGATTTCCGCTCCAAACAATATCGAAGGTTGGCCTAATTGCCCTGTTCCGTTGTGAAATATTTCGTCATCAGGGAAGTCATATTCAGAATAGTACTCGTTGTCATCAAACGCAACATTTAGCTCTATTCTTAATTTAAATTTTGAATCACCATCCATTGATGACAGCAGCATAAAATTATCAATAAATGTCGCTCCCGTTATAGCATCTGGCAAGGGCTCCTCTTTAGTGGGCACATACATTCCATCAGTATATTGCACACCTCTTTTATGGGACCATATTGGCAGTGCATCTACTCTTCTATAGTCATTGCTTTTCTCTTTATTCTGATCGGCCGTTTTAAAATTGTCTTTACTTCTCCCCCCAAAGAATAGCCCTTGAGCAGTAGCTTTTGAAACAAATAGAGATTCTAGATAATTACCCAATGTGTCCTCCACCCACACCGCCATTTGTGGATGCCAATAATGCTCTGATCTTAGCAAATCAATGGTCAATTGAATATCATTATTGATATCCATGGTTGCTATTTCATATTGAGATAAATTGAGCTCTTTCCCAGAGTTTGCTTTTAATTTGGCTCCTATATCCATCATGAGTTTAAAAGGAAAGATCTGAAAATAAGCTCCGGTAAAGATCATGCCTACAGATAGGAAAATAGGAAGTATTATATAACCTTTTAAATAGTTTGTTATAGGTGAAAGATTATTTGAAATGTGAAAGAGTATACCCAATGAGAATAGGAAACCACAAGTGGTATGCAGAGTAGCTAAGACTCGAGAATATTCCTTGAAATATGACAACACTCCAGTGATCATAAGCAATATGAAGCTCACTGCTATCGAGAGACTTACAATCTTTCTAAAAATAAATTTAGGTTGGCTCATTTCTAATGCGATAAGATTTCACTTAATGATGTATTCAAAATAAAAGAACCCTAAATTCCAAAAGGATTTCAGGGTTCTTTTATAATATATTCATTTTATAGAAGACTTAAGACAGCTGCTTTTTTAGGCCCTCTATCCGTTCAGTCAAGTATGTAATTTGTTTTGCCTTATTTTCAGGCAATTCAAAATTCCCTGATTCATGATTCAGCTTTTCTTCAAAAGCTTTTTCAATTTTTTGAACCTCTTTCACTATAATCTCTAAACTCTCAGAATCAGAATCACCTATGATACCATGGATATCATACCATTTAGAATCAAATGATGGATTTTTTGATTTTTCCATATCTGCCTTTAGGTCTATCAGGTCAAGTCTTAATTCACTGATAACTTTAGCTTCTCCAAATTTCGTTTTGGCACCTCGACAATTTGATGGTGTACATCCTGAAGTAGCTGCTGTAGAGGAGCAACAAGCCATAGACGAGTATACTTTAAACCCACCAAAGGCAAGTCCACCAAGTAAGACGCTACCAAAAAGGATCTTTTTAAGATTCATTAGATTATGTTTTGTCCTTAAAAATAAATTGTTCGATTATAAGACGAAAGAGTTTGATTGATATTTTGTTGATTCGAGACTAGTTAACTCGCCACATTCAAATAAATGTCCACGACACTGCCTCCATTCTCCCCCTTCATAATTTTCAGCTCCCCCCCAACAGCAGATATTCGTTCTTGCATAGTCCTCAGTCCTAAGCTCTTCGATGTTACTATTGCTAATTCTGGATCAAATCCTTTCCCATTGTCTTTTATCTGAATGGAGATTTCACTATTTGTTTTTTTGATAATAAGCTGAGCGGCGGTGGCTTCTGCATGTTTTACGATATTACTCATTGCCTCTTGGATCGTTCTATAAAGGTTTATTTCTGCTTTATCACTGAGCATTTTATCAATATTATCAATCTCCTTTGTTATGAAAATGTCAGTAGAAGATTCAACCTTTTGGATACTATTTTCAATAGCAGAAGTGAGACCAAATTTCTCTAATTGAAATGGATGTAGATCTTGAGATATGGTCCGTACTTCTTGAAGTGTTTCTGATATCAAATTTTGATTTTCTAAAGTCACTTGGGAGGTAGATTCTAGTTGCTTTTTAATGAGTAGTAATGACTGCCCTACTCCATCATGTAAGTCTCTAGCTAATCGTTTTCGTTCTTCTTCTTGAGCATAAATAAGAGCTTCAGCAAATTCCTTTTTGTCATTCCTTTCCTTTCTAACTTTGTTCCATTGGAAACCGAACAAGCCAAAAAGGCCTAATGCCATTGATCCTGCCATAATGTAATTTCTTTGCGTAGTGATTTTAGTATTGTTATTGGTCAGGGAAAGAATATCATTCTCTTGTTCTAGTATTTGTTTTTCTTTCTTCTCAGTTTCGTAGAGCGTTTGAATTTCACTGATTTGTTTAGCTTTATTCTCATTGAGTAAGCTATCTCTGTAAATCGAATATTGCTTTTGATATTCAAAGGCTTTGTTGTATTGACCTGTTTCGCTATAGATATTTGCTAACACTCCGTAGGAAGATGTAATCTCTGAATATGATCCAATTCGCTGTGCTTTTGTTAAGGAGGATTGCCCATATTCTTTGGCTTTGTCATATTCTTTAGTACTTAGGTATGACCTAGCTAAAGTTCTAGACATAGTCATGACTCCAAATTTAAATCCCAACTCTTGCCTTAACTCAAGGCACTTAAAATAGTATGTTCTTCCTTTTTCAAGGTCACCTAATTTGATGTAACACTTCCCTAAATTAGAATAAGCAAATGTTAACCCTCTCTTACCAGATCCTCACGTATCTTTAATACATTAAGAAATGTATCTAATGCTTCCTGATATTTGCCTTGTCTATATTTTACGTTCCCTATCGTAGTAGTAGATCCACCTACACCTTTTCTATTTCCTACTTTTTTGAATAACTCAACAGCCTTTGTAGCATATTTTAGCGCTTCATCATGATTTCTAAGGAGATAGTGAAGGCTTCCAGTATTACCAATGAGACCTGCTGCAGTATTCCACATTTCATTCTCTTCGGCTATTCTCGCTCCTTTTAGATAAAAATCCAATCCAATTTCAGTACTCAATAGAATAGCACTATCAGCCATGAGATTAGCTTTTTCATCATCTGACATTGTATGGAGGATCCAAGCAAGATTGCTGAATGCATCCAATGTCCCAAGATCATCATCTAGAACCACACTTAGTGATTTGGCTTCTTCAGCATAGTGTAATGCTTTTGGAAGATCTTCATTTGTCAATTCAGCTGCCAATAGATTCAGCCATTTTACTCTATTGGCATCTGCTCTATCTGAAGTATTAATTAGGTTTTCTAAACTATCTGTATATGATGAAGCTATCACTTCAAAACAGATCAACTGCATGAAGAAAGCAAGAATAAGCAGTCCAATAATTTTCATTAAATCAGAATTTCGGTCAAATTACGATTATACTGACTTTCTCTGCTGCAATATTATTAGCTTTCCTAAGTGATACACATACTCTGCAAGTCACACGTACAAATTGTATCCTTTGATCAAATTGTTTGACAATCTGTACTTTTCAATTCTTCGCAATAATCAAACTAGAAGGGCTTTTTGACATTGTACGCCACTCTCTAGAAAGTATGTTATTAGAAACTTCAAGAGACCATGAATTCAACTTTCCATCATCTTCCAAAATATAATCTGATACTGATAAAGTCCATTTTCCAGCTATTGCACTACCAATAAAATCTGAAAATTTCCCTTCAGGTAAATATTCATATTCTACAGGTGTAATAGCTCTAGTAATACTCATTTCAGCATGTGTAGAATAACAAGTATTATTATAAAAGGCTTTACTGCTTCCATTATGAGTGGACAATTCCACTTTCTGACCATGAGGTGATAGTAGATACATTTCTAGGTCTTCTGAATATGGATGGGAGATATCTACACAGACACGTATTAATGTCTGATCATTTATTGTTCCTTCCCCGTTGAGTTGAATTTCATTAGTCACTATCGGCATGATAGGCTCAAAGACTAGACTGCTTTTATGTTCTCCATCTTGAGAACTTACGAGCTTTTGGGCATGTACTTCTGAATATAAAAAAGAACATGTGACAAAAACGATAATGAAATGGGAAATAAATGGATTTAAGAAAGACAATCTATAATTCATGGTGTTTAATTTGGTCTCAAATCAGCTTCTTTATAGGCTAATTTGTACTTAGAAGACCAACATAATCCAAACATCAACATGAATCAAAGACAAATAATCAAGCTTTCCTTATATTTTATATATCATATTATATTTATAATAATGTATAATACCATATTAGAGAATATTTTATACATATAATGCATATATTATATTCCCTTAATTAAATCTCAAACAATAGAAACAGTTAATAATAAAAAAGAGGGCTTGTTGCCGAAACTCTAACCTAGTTGAGTATATTGACAATCATTCTACTATTTCTAGTAATTCTATTTACCACTGATCGTAGAGGAGAAAAGCGGATGAAATATAAAATTTGATCCAACGATTAGAAAACCTCTTTTAAAAATTGAAAATCATGAAACAATCAATTTTACTTTTTATCTCCATCTTCTTTTTAAGCATTAATCTAAATGCCCAGAAAAAAGAGTCGATGGGAACTAATATGACTTCCTCTAATTTTACTATCGCTCCTGAAAAAGGAAAAACTCGACAAAAGTCATTAGGAGAAAAAAGCAGTGTTTGGGATCAGTCTTATTCAGTTGGTAAAGGCGAATGGATAACTCCTGTATACCATCCTAAAGAATATATGACTAAAGGTGTCACCTATGAAGTTAAAGTATCTACAACATCTGGTGATGCTGATCTGCAAATATCAGCAGATAATGGCGGCAGCAAAAGAGTAATCAGAGAGAGCCAAGAATCGGATCTTACTCCTGATGAGTCTTTTTATAGTCTGGATGACCTTCAAGGGTCAGAAAACAGTATACATATAGGAATAAAGGGTTACAAAGAATCGACTTTTAGATTGCAGATATTAGAAGTCCAAACATCAGCTCCTGTAGACCCATGTACTATTATAGATGTAACCTTTAATGTGGAAATTAATGGGGGCAAAGTGAATTTAACTATTAATACCTCTTTACCTCAAGAAATCACGTTCGTAGAATTTAAAGCAAATGGGGAATCTTTGGGTGGAGATGATGAGGCACCATTTTCATATGAATATCAACCTACTAATTTTGGAAATCAAGACTTCGAAGCAATCATCAACTATGCCCAGATTGATGAGACATGTACTTTGAGAGAATCAGTATATGTAGAAAAGCCATCAGACCCATGCGAAAACATTACTTCAGAATTTATATTAGCCTCAAAAATGGGTGCCTTTGGTGCAATGGTAGAATTGTCAATATCAACAAACTTCCCTCAAGAGATAACCAAGGTAGAGTATTTTGCAAATGGCAATTCTATAGGTTGGTCTGATCGTTCACCATTCACTTACAATCATCAGACAAATAATGGTAGCGACAATAACTATGAAGCTAAAATATCATATGCCCAGAGCTCTGAGACCTGTACACTGACGGGAAAAGTAGCAGAAAGTACAACTACTAGTGATCCATGCGATGGAATTGAATTCCTGGCAGACAAGTCTGGCCTGAGCGGAGGTACACAATTTATCTCTTTGGAAGTAAGGAACACATCCAACAAATCCATAAGCAGGGTAGAATTTTATGATTTGACAGATACTGACAATAACAGATTAATAATAGGAAAAAATAGTGGTCAGGCTTTTTCTCATTCATTCTCTCTATCAGCAGGTGATAATGGCGATCACGAATATGGCGCCAGAATATTCTTCGACAATAACAATGAAGTGTGTCAAAGTGATGTGATAACCATCTATGGCTCCGGAGGTGATGTTGTGAAAAATGGTGATGATTGTAATTTTATAGATGAATTCAAAGCAACTTCTAATTCAAGTGGAGGTGTTGATTTGACCATCAGTTCTCAACTGTTGGAAGAAATAACCAGAGTAGACTATTTTAAAAATGGGCAGCAAATTGGATCAATTTTCCAATCTCCTTTTTCATTTAATGATATCAATGGATCTGCATCTAGTGATAGATATACTGCTACTTTCTCATATGCACAGACTAATGAAACTTGTACTCTTGATGCTACTATTTCAAGTGATAATACGTCACAAAACGATCCATGTGAGCTAATAAATAATTTTGACGCTGGAGAATTATCTAATGGTGATATAGCCTTAACGATTTCATCTGATTTCTTGCAAGAAGTAAGTAAAGTAGATTACTTTAAGAATGGCCAACAGATTGGATCAATTTTTCAATCTCCTTTCACTTATTATGATAGAAATGTAAGTTCTGGCAATCATAGATATAAAGCTGTAATCTCCTTTGCACAACAATCTGCTGATTGTGAAAGAGAAAAATCGATAAGTATCGGTTCCTCTTCTTCAGATAATGCATGCCAGGGAACTACTGATCCTAGTCGTAATTGTCCCAATAACTATAACCCCGTATGTGGATGTAATGACGTGACTTATTCTAACAGCTGCCTTGCACAAGCTGCTGGTGTAAAAACATGGACAAGTGGAGAATGCGGAAATACACAAAACTGCTCATATTGGGAATATACCAATAGAGATGACTGGTGGGAAAAATCTTTCAAGCACAATGAAAAGGTATACTTCAGACCATCTGATAATAGCACAATAGAGACCGTCGAATTTTATGACGAAAATAGTAGAATAGGTAGTGTAAACAAAAGGAATGATGGACGTTACTGGTTTACTGTACGCACTCATTGGCCTGAAGGGATCTATAATTGTAAAGTTAGAATCAAAAGAAGAAATTGTAGTGATTGGCATGAGCAATCATTTAGAATAAGAGTGGTGCGCAATCATACTTGCAAGTGGACTTGGAAAAATAAGAATGAACTCTGTGAAAAGCACTTTAACCACGGAAGTCACTGGAAATGGAGAATGGAACCAGAACATAAAGATGATATAGAATGGGTAGAATGGTATAAGGGCTCTGTTTCTTCCTCTAATAGAATGAGAAGAGAATCCAGTTATCCTTACGAGTGGAATAGCCAAAGTTCTGGAGATTCCAAAATGAGAAACTGGGGTTCAGGTAGACATAAAGTCATCATCTGGGTAAAGAAAAAATGTCGTACGGAACCTTTCAAACAAGAATGCTGGATCCATTTTGATCAACATAACACTTGCAAGTGGACTTGGAAAAATAAGAATGAACTCTGTGAAAAGCACTTTAATCATGGTAGTCACTGGAAATGGAGAATGGAACCAGAACATAGAGATGATATAGAATGGGTAGAATGGTATAAAGGGTCTGTTTCTAATTCTAACAGAATGAGAAGAGAATCCAGTTATCCATATGAGTGGAATAGCCAAAGTTCTGGAGATTCTAAAATGAGAAACTGGGGTTCAGGTAGACATAAAGTCATCATATGGGTAAAGAAAAAATGCCGTACGGAACCTTTCAAACAAGAATGCTGGATCCATTTTGATGGAAATGGAAATGATTGCAAAGGTGTTCCTGTTAACAAATATTGTCCACAAAATTATGCTCCAGTATGCGGATGTGATGATGTGACGTATAACAATGAATGCCATGCAGAAGCGGCAGGTGTGAAAACTTGGAGAAGCGGAGCTTGTAGTGGTGGGGGTAACAACAACTGTAGAAGCGGTGCTTGGTTTAAAGTTCCTAGAAACAATCGCACATTTAGTGTAGATGATCATATATATGTCAGAGTCGATGCTGAGAGGCACCTAGACATTGAATATATGGAGTTGTTTATCAATAACAGATTCGTAAGAAGAGAAAATAATGCTCCTTATGAATGGAATAGACCTGACTCTAATAACAGCGATGACATACGTATGCTAAGAGGATTAAAAGCAGGGACGTATAATCTCAAGTGTAGGTACAAGACGAAGTGTGGTAAGTACTATGAAAAATCTACCAAATTCTTTGTCAGTTCTAACTAATCAAATATGATAAGATGGAGAAGATATTTAAATTTCTTCTCCATTTATTTTGCCATTTAAAGAGTACCTTTCGAATTCTTGAAAAACTATAAAATGCTAAAAATTAAATTATTGAAACATACACTTCTATTTGCCCTATTTACATTGTTTCTATCAGCAGCATATGGACAAAATGATGATGGGTTAGAATTACTTGATGAGTCTCTATTTATTGGTGGGCTTTCCCCTACTGTGCTTACATCTGGAAATGTAGAAGTTAATTTCTACTCTTCGCTTTTCTCATCATGGATAGCATTACACGAATCAGTAATAGAGTCACCTGTCCAAGATCGGCTGAGACTTACTGAGTTCAACTCTAATCTGGAGACCTATTTTGGATTATCTAGAAGAGGCAGATGGGATATAGGAGCTAGAGTAAGATATGGAAAGAGAAGATTAGCAAATGCCGCAACAGATCCAATATGGGATGTCTTTAGCAGTAGTGATGAAGAGAGTGCAAATAGAGGTACTGATAAAACCTACAGTGGTCTTAGAGAAGTGGGTGTTAGATTCAGATTAATGCCTTTTGAGGGATTAGAAGCTTTTACTATTAACGCAGGATATTCTTATGGAGAATTCGGCAATAGCAGCGATGATGAAGCTTTTAAACTTGCAGATAGAAATAGCTTTGATGTCAATCTTTCCTATTTCGTAAGTCTAAATGACCAGCAGACGTCCTATTACTATTTTATAGTAAATGGCACATCATTCCAGCCTGGATCATTGAGCATCAATGAAGATTGGCTGCATAATACGTCTGGAAGTTTTTTCATTGTACAACGACTAGGCAAATTCGTAATCTATCCAGGGATGACCTATACTTTGGCATTTAAGCCTCCTTCATCAGGATCATTCTCTGATAAATCATTGATCAAAAGTAACGAACAGCTATTAGGCACTTTAGGAATTCAATATCAACCATCATTTAATACAAGCTTTAATATAAGTGCCTCAATGCCATTCATACTTTCTACGACTAATCTTAGACAGAGGCTAGTGAGAGATAGTTATTCTTTTGTCACTATAAGTGGTCGTATATTATTATAAACTGAACAGTATCAATACTATATAAAACAATCAAATGAAAAATTTCATAATAACTTTCATCACTCTAGGCGCACTAGTACTTTTTTCATGTAATCCCGAATGTGAAAATTTTGCAAGAGTGGATGCCACAGTGGAACCTAGGTTTGACTTAGCCGATAGATCTCTTCTGATCACTACTTCGTTCCCTAATTTTCTGGATGAAAGAGAGCTCTTTACAGAAAGGTTAGTGAATGGAGAAGTCACTATAAATGAAAGTACGAAGGTAAATACCACTCCTACTGAAGGTGGCTATCTGGTGAAAATTGACGATATAGGCGAAGGCAATTTTAAGTTCTATGTTGTAGACAACGATTGTGGTGGTTTTATTCCACTGAATGTCACATATGTCTGTGATCCTTTGGCTAATATTAATGCGGAGATTACTCCTAGTATCAGAAAAGCAGGAAAAAGTGAGCAAATATTAATCTCCACTTCACCAGCTAGCTTTTTAGCGAATAGAGATGTATTCATACAAAGAGAAATTAATGGAGAAATAGTGCTTGATGAAAATGATCCTCTTCAGTCCATATATTCTACAGAAGCCGGTGGGCGTATTGCTATATTGCCTGATAATGCGGCTGGTAATGCCGAAGTGTTTATCATGGATGAACAATGTGGTGGATTTATTCCAGTAAGCAGAGTACGAGTGGCTGATCAGGAATTCATCAATAATAATCTGTCTTTATTTATCACTCCTACTCCACCAAACATTGTAATACCTCCTATCAATATCCCAGCCCCTACTAATATCGTGAACACATGGTTTAGTCCTGATAATCGAGCTTATTGCATATGGTTTTTACCATCACTTGTAAAACAAGATGAGGGGTGTTATGAAGAACAATCCACATTGTATCCAGGAATGACACCACCTGCATTAGGGACTACCTATACAAATCTTGACACTTTGGATAAAATAGGATCATGGGAACTGAGAGTGCCTCCATGTCCTGATCAAGATCCTAACAATGCACTTTTTGAAGCGAATCCTGTTAGTGGTGTGATCAATCAAGAAAATGGAGCTGTCAGTATAGCTATAGATCGTACCTCAAAAGGCTTTCCAATAGAATACTACGAAGGAAACATAGTAAAAAGAGATGGCCTTCCTGCATATGCCCAAAATGGAGGAATATGTGCTGAGGATAGTAGCATAAAACCTGACGCCATTATGGTATTGACGTCAAAAACCACTGGTGCACAGATGATACTCTATAGACAAAATGCATTTGGTGTGGATGAAAGTCTTTTATGTAATTAATATACTCTAGCGAAAATGCAAAAGTCAGGATAGAATAATTCTGACTTTTGCATTCATATTTTGCAATTGATTGCAAACTTCTCAAGGTTCATGCCATTATCAATTGTTCCTAGGCAATTAATTACTATAAATAGTAAAAAACATTTTATGAATACTACTCATCTTTGAAATAGAGTCATATTGTCATGAAAAGTAGTCTTCTAGTTACTATAATTTTCCTGTTTTCTTTGAATGCATATAGTCAATGCAGAAAGATAAATTTTATTAATACTTCACTTTCTTATGCCTACGACAAAGCGCAACAAGAAGACAAGTCTATTTTTGTTTTTCTATATGAGGAAAATGATCCTAAAGCCAATTTTTTTCAAAGCGCAATATTTTATAAAAATGAAGTCTGTTCAGTATTCAATGAGAAATTCATTAATGTAAAAGCGCGCAAAGATTCACAGATTGGTTCAGAGATTATTAATCAAAATCAGATTATAGAATTTCCATGCTTCATTATATTAGACAAATATCGCAACCTCAAGTTCAAGTCAAATACAATACTGAACTCAATGGAATTAATCCGTTTTGCTGAAAGAGATGGATGATGACTATTTAGAGTTACTCTGTGGCTTTCTTCACATTTACCATCAATATATAGATCACATAGATCAATGCATAAGCTGCGATGATAGCAGGGATATAAGCTATAATACCCGCTATATTTCCCTCTCCTGCTGCATTACTTCCCCATGACAATCCATGATTTGGCGCAAAAACAGCAGCTAGATAGAATATGGAATTTCCCCAGATCACCGTAATGATTGTCCATGAAATCCTCTCTGCTAATGTTTTACTCAGATCACACCAAGAAAACAATGCGGCTAAAACCAAAGCCATAATACCATTCATAATACTTCCAGTATGTACCGCCCTCCATGCAGCTGTAGTACCTGGAATAGCATAATCAATTTCAATGGGAAAAGGTGGAAAAGTAATCTTCCCAATTACATTCCATCCTAGGAAAAACCCACCAATAAGGCCAAAAAGTATTACCCCTAGCCCATGCTGAATAATGCGTCTTTGTGCTTTAGATATAGACATGATTTTAGAAATTTTATATTGCTGATTCTCGAGACATTTATGCTTCTTGTAAAGCCTTCATTCTAACCACTGCTTTTTTTATGGAAGGAGACAGGAGAGTTGCTTTAGCAGCATAATAAAAATATTTTAATATTGGTTCGTGGCTCATAAAGTTCAATCTTGATCGAAACATCCAAAAAGGTATATATCGATGTAGCCAAAGTAAATTTTCTACACTTGTAGACAAGGCACCAGGCCAATCTTCCTTGAATTCTGGATGAGGCACAGGAGTAAGATGATTTCGTTTTTCATCGGTGATACTGGCTAACTCCAATTTGGCTATTGTCGCTGCGCTAAAAACCTGTTGACAAAATAGTATGGATTGCAAAGTAATGTTCCCATTTGAAAATATTGGTTTCGCCTCTCGTTTTGCTAATCCGTCAGCAGAACAATCAACAAACAACGTTCGCTCGGAATAGTCAACACTTCCTTGTTCTAATTGTATCTCAGACTCCGTAATACGACTCACCCTTCCTTTACGAATAACATTTTTAACCGTTCTTAGTAGTTTTAACTCTTCTGGGCTTACCGTTGCACATCTCCATTTTTTTGGACTAATTGATTTGTCCAACCTTAGTATGCCACCTGTTTTTTCCATTTTCAAGAATACATTATCTGCTTTGACTGCATTTTTGACGCATTCCACATGTCCCAATATCTCTTTACCGACTGTTCCAACTTGAAGATGAGATCGATTAAACAGCCACGCATCATTTGGGCATATCCAGTATATATTTCTATCTGAAACTCCTTTGGATATTAAATACAACACAGCATCCATTCCTGTCTTGCCGCTGCCAACGACATAGAATTTTTCCCATTTATCATGTAGGTGTATGAGATCGTTTAAAGGAACAAGAGTGACGCCTTGATCAACTGTAAACTTAGGTGGATGTGTAGAAGGCACCTTCACATTCATATAACTGGCATCTACCACTCTTTTATTGATTTTATAACAGGTAACTAAACTGCGATTATGCATATCCGTCACCTGACCATTGCCCAAATAATCATGCTCAGTTAAAAATTCAACTCTACCACTTTCTTCAAATTTCTTGATTATTTGTTCATAGTAAGACAGTAGTTCCGATTGGGAAGACAAATCAGTACTCCCATTTCCAAGCTTTAGAGAATTAACTCCATAAAAGGCAGCTGGCTGATGAAGCCTTACAAAAGGATAAGCATTATTCCAATGTCCTCCTGCCTTTGCACGACGGTCCACTAGTGTCATGTGAAGATCAGGTCTGCTTGTGAAAATTTCATCTGCAAAAGCGATTCCCATTGCACCCGCACCTACGACCAAGTAATCTGTTTCTTTGTCGTAAGACTGAGTAGTCGAATTATTCATTTTTCTTAATTAGAGCCTTTAAAATCAATTTCGAGAGTCACTTTGATTCTAGCAGAGATTTATAACTACCATAGATTCCTAATCCCACCAAAATAAATGCTCCGACCACTGCAACATAAAATGATCCATAACACAAAATATTTATAAAATCACCAGTTGGTGTCAGTCCTCGATTAGTGGAAAAAGGCCCTGTAGAATACCCTAAAGTATTGCCCCAAAGCATAGCAATGGCACCATAAGTCATAAATTTTGATGCTTTAGGAGTAAGTTTAAGCAAAGGACTTATAGCCACGACCAAAATGACCAACATACCATTATTAATAGGTCCAGTATGTGCATTCCTCCAAAGTTCTTTAGTGGCAGGAACTGTAAGGTCAAGAGGAGGCAAGGGCCAAAGTTCAAGATAACCAGCCATTGATATCAACCAAGCAAAGCCACCAAAAAAACCTATAAGAATTGTAATGAAACCATGAATTAATAAGGTAGATTTCTGCCGTTGAGAAAGGCTTGAAGTTAGAGTTTCTATTGTACTAGACATGATAGGTGAAATTGTGATAAAATGAAATATACAATGAAGTGATTTAATAACTTCAAATTTAGGATCAGGAAGAATTCATAGTAGATTATAAGATTTAGCTTTTCTATTTATATAGGTACGGTAACAATCACCATACTTCCTTTATCTATTTCGGATTCCTCAACAACCTTGCCCTTTAGAAACCCAACTCTTGATTTTACAGTTTTCAATGTATCTATTGAAGAAATATATCCTATACCATCATCTTCTGCCAAGATTGACACTTCACTTTCAAGTCTTGAAATCTCAAAACTTGCCCTAGTTCCTTTTGAGTGTTTGATCACATTATTCACCAATTCTTGAATGATGTAAAAGATATGTTTTTCTTTTTCTTCATTTAACCTATCCTTTAATCCATGTTTGTACAATTCAAACTGTAATACACCTAATTTATTCACACGATTGAAGAGGGTATCCAAGGCAGGTCCCAATCCAAATTTTAGTGATTCTGGAGTAAGGTTCGATTGAACAATGTATCTCATGGACTCATGTAATTCATTGAGACCTTTTGAAATGTTCTCCATCTCTGGTTTAGAACCATTCACAACCTTTTTTACTTGATCCTTTAATTCAACAATCTTATATCCCAAAATATCGTGGAGATCCACGCTTAAGCGATTAGTCTCCTTTTCTTTGCCAGTCAGAAGAGCTACATTTTCACGTATTACATGATTTATTTGGCGATTAGCGGTAAATAGAAAAAAACCTAAAATCAGCATTAGGAACAATGATCCAATGGCAATATATGAACGCTGATCCGCTATTCTATTGGCCTTTTGTTCTTTCTCTAAGGATTTTAGAGCTGGCATAAATCCATATTCTAACAAAAGAAAGAAATCACTAAAATCTTGTTCATCTGTATATACACCTTTTAAAAAAACGGCCATCTGATTCTCGGCCCCTTCATCAATTCTTTCCAGAGCCAAATATTCTAAGATGTCCTGCTGTAGTTCTTCGTTTATTTTAGTTCCATTGGCATTGGTACATCTTATAATTTCTCGGATAGCTTTTGACACGGCTACTTTATCCGCCTCTTCAGTCATAAGAGGTTTTAGATAATTAGAGGCTTTCTCACAATTTCCAATTTGCTGTAAACAAAGAGAAAGCAGCTCAATAATTTTAAGTCGATTGTTAATATCTGCGTTACTATTAGTCTCTACATCACTAAATTCTAAGGCATCAACATAGTTATCTGCTGCTATCTCAATTTGGCCTAAGAGAAAAGCATTTTCAGCTTTTTGGAAAAGTATGGTTAATGAGTCCGATTGGGAAAATAAACATACACCTGAACAAAGAAAAGTAAGGGCATAACAGTAAATCCTAACCCTCTGTTTCAAATTCATATTTGAACATCTCGTTAAGATTATTTTCTACAATATACCTCATCAATTCTCTCTGATTGCTACATTTAGTCTCGGCATAAATACTTTTAAATCTAGCATCGACAGCATGTTTACTTCGGAATACTTTCTTAGCGATTTGTTCAGAAGTTAGTCCATTCCAGAAATAGTATAGAGTTTGAAGTTCTTGAGGAGAGAAAGTCTTATCAAATTTTTCTAAAGCACTTATTTTATCTCTGACTTCATCGCAGATGTATTTACCATCCTTATAGATCTTTTTTATAGCAAATACGATTTCTTCTTTTTCTACATTTTTAAGAAGGTATCCATGAGCACCATGATCAGCTTTAGTTAGTTCTCTTATGAATACCAATTCTCCATAATTTGACAATATGAGTATTTTTATACTTGGATAATTTTGGCGAATAAATTTTGAACATTCAATGCCATCCATTTCTGGCATTTTTATATCTAAAAGCACTAAATCTACTTCCTCCTCTTTTATCTCAGCAAGAAGTGACCTTCCATTACTCACTTGCTTGGTAACTTCAAAACCTTCATGTTGATTGAGATAGCTAATGATTCCTTCACGGAAAGTAGGACTATCATCAGCAATAATAAGTTTTATTGGTTTGCCTTCCATTTTATGATTTTCCAAGAGTAAGCATCCTTGATAATCACAATTTACATCATTCCAATTTGGAATTACTACTATTATTAGTAAAAATATATACGATACATTGTAACCTTTTTGAGAGCTAAATTTGACATCTTTATGTATATGAAATACTGGACACTTAATATAAGTCTATACTTCTATAGAGCCAAATCTATTGTTTTAATCGGTGTCCTAGGCATGGCCTCATTTAGTGCTTTTTCTCAAACAGATCAAATAAACTACAGAAGCTGGGTTAGAACCAAAACTGACAATAGCACAGAGAAAAAAATAGCATTAGTAATTGGAAATAGTGAATACCAACATGGCGCTAAATTAAAAGAACCTGCTCAAGATGCACAAACGATAGCTGCTGCTCTGGAAGCTCAAGGCTACGAAGTAGAATTGGGATACAATCTTGATAGGCAATCGTTCAATCAGGCAATAGAAGACTTTTCTCAAAAATTTAGAACTTATGAATCGGGCATAGTTTACTATGCTGGCCATGGATTTCAAATAGATGGAGAAAATTACTTGATACCAATAGATGCGAATCCAGAATCAAAATTTCAGGTACATTCTCAATGCATCAATGTGGATCATTTTTTTAGATCATTTAATCAACCTGAAAAAGCCAAAGTCGTCATCCTTGATGCCTGCCGTAACAACCCATTTGTGCAAAATAGAAACTGGACGGCAGAATACAGAGGCACTACTAATGGAATGACAGAGATCAGCCCTATGACGAATAGTCTCCTCATTTTTTCTACAGAAAAAAATACAGTAGTAAGAGATGATAATCAGTTCACAGAAATCTTATCCAAACATATTCGCCAAGGTGGGTGTATGAGCAACCTTTTAGGCAATGTATCCAGGGAAGTAAGAGAGCTTAATCCAGACCAACGCATAGTGCCAGTAGGAGTATTGGAAAAGAAAATTTGCTTTGGTGATAATTCAGAAAATCAACAATCCAGAAACCCTGATTTAATGGATTCTGATAATGATTTGATTCCGGATAAAATCGATAAGTGCCCAAATGAATACGGAAGTTTGGAAAATGAAGGATGTCCTGGATCTAAGAGCAAAACTTTGAATGAAGGAGACAATGATAGAGATGGAATTGCAAATGTATTGGATAAATGTCCGGAAGAGGCTGGACCATTAGATAATGATGGCTGTCCTAATACAGAATACATTGGGCCTTTTGACAATGGCACTTTTACTGATGAAAGAGATGAAAGTGAATACTTTTGGGTAAGGTTAAAGGATGGTAATAAATGGATGTCTCAAAACCTGAATTACAAAGCAAATGATTCATGGTGCTACCAAGACAAAAAGAAAAACTGTTCAAATGGAGGAAGACTTTATTCATGGGATTCTGCTCAAGCTGCCTGTCCTAACGGCTGGCATCTTCCGTCAGAGCAAGAATGGCAAAGCATTATCAATATCTATGGTGGAGAGCGAGAAGCATATGCATCTTTAATGATAAAAGGTGAACATTCATTCAACCCTGAGTTGAGTGGAGGAAGGCAAATGGAAGGAGACTTCTGCTGCCGCGGTGACTTTGGAAATTATTGGAGTTCTAGTAGTTCCTCAGCAAAAGCTACTTATTTAGATATCAACAAAACTAATGGATATATAGCCTTGGATAAGTACAGCAAAAAATGGGGATTGTCATGCAGATGTATCGCAGATTAAGTCCAATAGAATAATTGAAAACAAAAAGAAAAAGCAAAATGAAACTCAAAATATATATAACACTTATTTTCTCAATTTTCTTATTTTCTAGCATCTCTGCTCAGGTCACAAAAGGGCAAGCAATGGTTGCATTAGATCAACTTCTTAATTCTGAGAATAATAAGATTTTCAAAAAAATATTAACTGATGATGTAACATTCATTTCTCAGGATGAAACTTTTAATGCATCAGACTATAGTGGATTAAGGAAATCTTATGAAGAGATTACTAAGATGTATAATAGAATTTATCTAGCAGAAATAAAACTGGATCTCACAAGTTTCAGGCAACTCAAACGACTTGGAAAAAATCCAGAAAGACAATCTAAAAGATATAAGGACAATTTCGAAATAATGCTTTCCTATTATCAGCAAACCATGCATCCTCTAAAGGCAAGAATTAGTGCTAGAAATCCACAAATAAGTGCTGATATAGATCCTCGTGTAAGAGACTCTCTGTACTTAGAAAATGAGAGATTGAACATGAGAAGCAGGGGAATTTCTAATTTTTCAAATTCCTTAGGAATTGTTTCAAATGCATTCTCTTTAGTGAATAACATATCAAATATGATAGCTAACAAAAAAAGAGACCGAGAAAGACTGATTAGGGATTTTATAGCAGATGCAAGCAGAACTTTTGATTCAGCTCAGATTCCAGAATGGGACGCTTTAGGGATTTCAATTCCTGAACTCAAAGAATTTAAAGAGATTCAAGAATCAGAATTGAATAATAATGTTGGAACAGAATACAGAACTCAAGAACTTCCTCCCACAGACTTGGTTGCATTAGAATCCATTAATGGGCAGCTCTATATGGAATTCCATGATGCATCATATGATCAAGATGTCTTTATGAATATTCAGCAAGGAGAATCACAAAATTTAAGTGTAAATAACTATGGTGATAGTGGGGCTTCTTTTGATTTGGTAATAGGAAAAAAGAAGACAAAAAGATCTCAAAAAAGTACTAAATCTGTATCCTCTTACAGCACAACTGATACCTTTGGAGCTGGCACTCAGTATAGAGTAAAGGCCTCCGGAAACGGTTATGTCTATATTTTCTCGATCAATAGTGGAAATAAGATGTTTAGCATCTATCCCAATCAAGGAAATGTACAAGATCTACCATCTGGGATATACTATAACTATCCGTCTAATGCACAATTTGATGATGAATCAGGAAATATTAGTGTGTCTATACCAGAGGGTGAATATTATATAGAAATCGAGGATTCTCCTAATGGTGAAATAAAAACTCAAGAGACTATGGTTGCTCTTTTTTCTAGGTCGCAGCTTGACTTTAAAGACGTGCTAATAAGAATGGAAAACATGGATCCAAATATGAGTGCAGAAGCACGATTAGCTACAATTTTCGGGTCTATGGCAGCTACTCCAGAGCAAGGAGATGTCTATATAGACAATGGAGCATTGTCCTATTATCTTGGCAATGATGATCCGATGGTCTTACCATTAGTTATTGGAATAAGAAGAAGGTAAAATATAAAATGACTTGTTTACGACTTACCATCTTATGTATTACCTGTTTTGTTTGTTTGATCTCAATTCAATCTGGTAATACTCAGGAGTGTGCTACTATTCCCAGTGAGAAGCAAATTGCATACACCAGAAGTTTTGAGTTGGGCAATACCAGAAATCTTAGAATAGCTAAGGGGATAGTAGATATACCAATACAGATACACATTATAACTGATGAAGAAGGTAATGGTGCCATAGATCAAGAATTACTATCTAAGTATATTGTAGAACTTAATGATATATACTTAAAAGCCAATATTCGATTCATTCTAAACGGACCAATCAGAACTCTCAAAAGTTCAAAATATCATCAGTTCGATATTGAATTAGAAGAAGAAATGGCTTCAAAGAATGATCTTTCAAATGCCTTAAACATTTATATACCTGAATCTATAGTTGGAGGGTATTATGGTTATACCTATCATCCTGAAAAAGCTCATAAAAATAGAATGGTTATCAGTCAAGATGGATTTCATAATCAATCCACCTTCCCTCATGAAATGGGTCATTTTTTCGGATTATACCATACTCATGGAAAGGGAAACAGTCAATCTCAAAATAATGAGCCAATAGCCAGAAATAGCGATAAGAATAATAATGGAATAGTGGACTGTTATGAAACGGGAGATGACCTCTGTGACACCCCTGCTGATCCAAATCTGGGATTAGAAGAATATCGTGAGTATTGTCTTGAAAATTGTGAAATGCAAAGTAAAATTCCGAATCAGACCACAGGAGAATATTACGAACCTCTGATTACTAATATCATGTGCTACAACAAGCACCCATCTTGTAGGAGGGAATTTACACAAGAACAACTTACTCGAATAGCGCAAACAGCCAGGAATGAAAGAAAACATCTTAGGAAACAAAAACCAATCTCCGGAGAAATAATTAAAGGTCAGATTGGTTTTTATCAGTTTGGTGGAAAGCCAATGCCTCTATCATTGGACATCAATCTTTATCAGTTTGACCATAAGTATTATCAAAATGACTCCTTCTATTTTGAGATTCAAAATGCCAGTACAAGAAAAATATATTTATCAATTATCAACATGGATGCAAAAGAAAAAGTAAACAAGGTGTATCCATATCCAGGAGATCTAAAGTATATAGTCTCAAAAGAAAAAGTAAACCCTCTAAATGGCTATATTAATCTTGATAATACCATTGGAAAAGAATACACATGTATGCTATTATCTTACTTTCCTATTAATGGAGATAACTTAGTAAAATCAATGCGATCTGCTAGAGGAACATTCACACAAAGAATCTATTCAAGTCTAGGGAATGCTTTACTTCCATTAGATCATGTACGATATAAAGAAGGGCAAAAAATTGATTTTCAAGGCACTTTAACGGACCTTGAGATATTACCTATTATGATTGAAATGGAACATGGCTATTGACAAAAAAAGTAGACAACTCAGCGCTATAGTATTCTCCGATATTACAGGCTATACTGCCATGATGCAAAAAGATGAGACGGCATCTTTAGTGCTACTGGAGAAATATCAAAAATGTCATGAGGAAGAAAGTGAAAAACATAATGGTAAAATAGTTCAATACTACGGGGATGCTTGTTTGATGACTTTTAACTCTGTGGTAGAAGCCATGAAATGCAGCCATGCTCTTCAACTTGCTTTTAAGGAAGACCCTAATGTTCCAGTACGCATAGGCGTTCACATCGGGGATATCGTTTTTACAAATGACAATGTATTTGGTGATGCCGTAAATGTAGCATCGAGAGTAGAGTCTATGGGCGTGCCCGGTGCTATATTATTTTCGGAAACTGTTCAAAAAAACCTAACAAGCCATCCAGAATTTACATACGAATCTGTCGGATCATTTGAGTTTAAAAATGTAGAAGAACCATTAGAAGTTTTTGCCTTAACAAATGATGGACTTCCAGTTCCAAGGAAGGAAGAGATGAAAGGCAAGTTGAAATCAAAGGCTACTCCTCCAGAAAAAAGGAGCAAAGTAGGGCTTTTGGCAATTCTTGCTGGAATAATCATTATAGCCGCAACAGGGTGGTATTTTTTAAAAAAATCAGATACTCCACCTGAAGAAGCTATTGTCTCTACTCCCATCCCAATAAAAGTGGAAGGAAGTAATAAAGGCATTTCTCTTCAACCTTTTGAAACTGGTACATTTAAAGATGATAGAGATGAGCAAAACTATAAATGGGTCAAGTACGCGAATGGACAGAAATGGATGGCCCAAAATCTAAATTTCAATCAAGGTTCAGCACCTTGCTATGACAATAAGAAGGAATGCTCCGAAATAGGACGATTGTATACTTGGAATCAAGCTATGACTTCCTGTCCAAATGGGTGGCGACTACCCGATAATGAAGAATGGTCTTCTTTGATAAAAACTGCAGGTGGAAGGTCTGTAGCATATTATACTCTGATGGATGCAAGTCTCAGTGGATTCAATGCAACTTTAGGAGGGAGTCTTGATGACAAAAAGAATTTTGACAATATCAGTGTAGGTGGAAATTATTGGTCAGCTGAATCAAAAGATATTCTACAAGCAGGTTGGATTAATTTTAGTGCCAATATCAAAGACATCACATCTAGCGGTGCTAACAAAAAAATGGCCTTCTCATGTAGATGTATAGAAGACCTATCTACTTTAAAAAAGTCTAATAATGCGATAGTTAAAAATTCAGGTTTATCCGTGCCACCAAAAAGTGCCACCAAAAACTTGGAATCTAAAGTGAGAGGCACAATCTCATTTAAGATTGAAATTGTCGAAGAGAATAAAAGAGATGCCGATCTCAAAATTGGTTCTAAAAAATCACCTCAATCATACATTGTCAATAATGGTGATGGCTTTGTATACGAATTCACTTATAATGAACCCAACAAGGTGAATTTAGTTACTAATCAAAGGGGTCGTGGCACAGGGATAGATGCAGATTTAAAAATTAGTTCTAAAAATACCAATGCATCCACTGGGCTCTCTGAATTAGTCGTTTTAATAATTTCTGACCGACCATTGAAAAATGGAGATCTAGCAAATTTTAAGACAACCCAAAATGATCATCTGAGCATAATGAATAGTCTTAAAAAACATTTCGATAAAAGAGTAAAAAAGGACAATATTTTGACATCTACTAGTAAAGACCAAATAGATTATGTCCTAGATAAAAATGAAATTTTAATAGCTGCCCTAGAAAGAAATAAATGAAAACAAAACAATGCTTATTGAGACTTGCTTTCGTAATTCTTGCATTTTACTTTGGCTCTCCATCCTCTCATACACAAAGCATAGGATTACCTCTTTTGTCAGTTCAAGCACGAGTGCTCGAACAATTAAAAGGCAATATCAAATCCGTACCAAATGCTAATCTGAAAATGGTGGGGCTAGGTGATTATGCCACAGATTCTGAAGGAAGATTCGCCTTTCAGATTTCCATGGAAGAATTACTTGAATTTGATAATCAAATGGTGATAAAAATAGTGCTTCCAGATTATGAAATCATCAGACCTTATCAAGGAAAAGTGCAACTCGACACTTCAAGTTCTGAGGTATATCTGGATATTCTTGTAATGGGTAGGGATATTGAAGAAGAATATAGAGAGAAGCTCACTGAGCTCTCGAATAAATTGAGAACTACAGAGAGGAAAAATTCAATTTCACTAAAGCGAATAAGTGCGATGAATGACTCTCTAGTTATCGCTCTCCAAGAGGACGCAGAACAACAATTAGAACTCGAAAAGTCAATTGAAAAACTAAAAGAAAGAGCAGATCAAGAAGCAGATCAAAAAAGTAAAATTGTCGCGGAATTGGAAAATGCACAGCTCCAAATGCAAAGACTCAATAATTCATTAAAGAATAAAGAAGATGAGCTTTTTATAGCTCTAGAAGAAAAGTATCTGAGACAACAGAAATATCAAAAGTCTATCTCTTCAGATCTTAAAAACTACTTAATCAATGTGAAAGATGTTCAAGACATTTTACAAAATCTGGATAATTACTTTAAGCCTGCTAAATATCCCAATTATACTTCTACTTACAATAGGACATTGCAATCTTACAATGACATCTTCATAAAAATCAATGACAATCATCTGGATTATATCCAAGGGGTAAATCGCTATTGGCAAAATGGATTACTCGCTGATCAAGTACAAGAGACTTTCGAAATGCTTTTTGATCAAGTCCATCATCCTATACTCAAGCCTGCCATCGGTGAAGTGAATAATCATATCAGAAAAAACAAATCAGGCAAAGCCTCTAAAGTGGGCCATAAAGCATTTCATGATCTCAATCCATTGATAATTAATCTAGAAAAGGCTGTGAATAGGCTAGTAGACAAACTCTAATAAACATTAACTAAAGATTCTACCTAAGAAGCTTCTATTTTTATGAAGTGAGAAATAAGCAGATCCTCATTATTCTATCCTCGTTTGACGAATCCGAGTGGCGAGCTTGTCATAAGTACATTATATTCTGCAATAAGCAACAAACCAAAATTCTCGATCTTTTTGAATACTTGTTTAAATATCGAAAACAACTTGATTCGCCCAAACTTCAACTAAGGAAAGTACAGAATAAGATTGCCCCTAAAGCTAGTGATAAAGCTTTCCTCAATATTATGGCTGATCTAGTCAGAGATGTAGAATATTTTTTAATACATCAAGAGTTATTAAGCAAAAACAGAGGATATGATCGAACTAAGATATTAGCAGACATCTATAAATCAAAAGGTCTCTATGATCGATTTCGGACCAAAACAAAACAGTTAAAATTGGAAATTGAGAAGTTGCCTCCCATAGATTTATTTGAAGACTTGAGATATCTTGAGCTTTATCATTCCACATATTTTTCAGAGGCAGGTCAGAAATATAGTGGAGAAGTTGGATCACTTGGGCTGGCAAAAAATGCAATAGAATCACTATATCAAAAACTGACCACATTTTATCATATTGAAGAGACAAATAATAGAAAACTATTCAAAATAGCTAGCAAGACTAAAACAACAAATCAACTAAACAAGACCACTGACTTACTAGATCACATATTAGCATTAGTCAAAACTCCTAATAATAAAAGTTATCAAAAGCTAAGATCGAAATTGGCCAATGACCTAAACCATATGTCAAAAGAGCTTTCAGAAGCCCTGCTAATTTATTTGATCAATTATTGTTTAAATGAATTCAAATCAGGGCGCAGTTCTGTTGATGAGCTGGCATTCTTGTATAATTTAGGCCTTAGTAAAGGCATTCTTCTTCACGGAGGAAAACTTTCTGACAATCGATTCTTAACAATAATAGAAATTGTTTCAAAGTCAAAAGATTATAATTCTCCAGATGATTTTATTCAAAAATGGCTTGTTGAGGTTGAGTCAAAAGAAATACAAAGTGTAGAAAACATGGCATATGCACATTGGCATTTTTCAAAGAAAGAGTATAGAAGTGCTTTGGAAAAAATCAACCTATCTGAAACTAGGGTAGTGAACATAAATCTATCTATAAGAGCCCGATGGATTAAAGTTTGTTCATTATATTCCCAATACCCCTCATATGACAATTCAAACGAAATCATATCCTCGGCAAAAATATTTTTAAAAAGACATGAAAATGAAATTGGGCAAGTGACATATGAGGGATCTCTTAATCTTTTCGAGTTAGTAAATATGATGTGGAATAATGAAGAACAAAAAGAACTTGTCAAGTTTGTTAAGAATAGTAAATATCCAATTTTTAGAACTTGGGCAAATGAGACACTTCAATCGTTTAATCCAAAATAACAGAAGCAAATTCAAAAATTGAATGCTGGCCCTAAAATAAGAGCCAACATTCTTCAATTAGTTTTAAATTCCTCCGAGGTCATCATTAATTATTCTTTTTCCAATCTGTACTATTTGAGTGTTTTCCATTGGTGCGGTTTTTAAAGAGTGATTCATAAATTTGCCCTTTGAGAACCTTCCATTATGGCATAGCAATCTCAGGAAAAGTCTATGCTTTTCATTTTTCAATTACTTTCTAATAAGTTAGATTCTCTGGACCTGACAATTCAAAGGTATGTTTAGCTTCCACACTAAAAAATAGAGCCAGGACTGTGAATGACTAGGGTCTAGACCCCAATCATAGATGGAATGAATTTGAAATACTTAACCGTAAAGCTCTTTTCTATCTGATATTTCTATTACTTCCCAGCTATGATCATGAAGGAGCTTTACAGTCGCTATGAAATGGTACGGCATAGATTTACCCCATTCTTCAGGGCTTATCATTGAAATAAGCCATTCTAGATTACTTTTCCTCTTATAGAGGTAGTAGAATCTACCTATGATAGGCTGTATGCCACAATCCGCTTCATATATCTTTTCAGAGACTTGGATCCTATCATGTATATCTTGAGCCTGGGAAATGAGCAATTCTACTTGTTCTTTTATTTGATTCAGATGTACATCGGTCTGTTCATACATGGCTGACATACCTAGGCCTTTGACTTTTCCTTTGTCTACAGGTTTGATGATTGCGGATCCGACACTGTGCGCATAAGGCATGAGATGTGGGGCCTCAGCTATTTTGTCCTTATCTATAGGATTAATGGTCCGTTGTTTTTTCTTTTCTTCCATTTAATATTTCAAAAATAGGAAGTTATCCAATCATTGCTATAAGAGTAATTTGGAAAGGCTTGAAAGGTTTCGGAAAAAGTTGAAAAAAAATTTCAGTCAAAATGCTTTTATAAAAAGTAAGAAGGCTAATGAATACGGGAGTGGAATGTTTTGATATGAGTTAAACCAATTATTTGAAAGAAAAAAATGTGAAAAATACACCTAGTTGGTTTCTTTCAAATGAAAAGTGTCGACCTACATTTGCTTCCATAAGACGATATTCTTCCCCCCTTTATTTTAAGAATCCCTTATAACAATTTTCAAAAGTTAAGCTACCTCTCGATGAAAAGAGGTAGCTATTTTGGTATAATCAACAATCTCGCCAAAAGAAGAATCGATTTATATCAAAGGATAAAATCTCATTTTTTTATAACCATTTCCCTAATGGTCAACATTTCTTTTTTCCCTATTTAATTATCAATGGTGTATTTGACAACTGAGTCAGTTATCGATTGCTGAAGCATGAATTCATGTAATGCATTTGTATAGTCCTGATTTATTATTTGAAAAACGCATCAATCTAAATGGTCAACAAGCAGAAAAAGATCTGCCGGTATTGAGACAGATAACGATTTGTCAAAATGCAACATTAATCTCCTCCCCCCGAGGAATTAGTCCCAATAAGTGGTTTAAAACGCATTCTCTCAATAGTGAGAGAGGTTAAAGGGCATTACTAAAACCATTTATTAACCAAAACTCATTTATTATGGTAACTTTCGTTTACGCAAAACGAAGTATTCCAGCATTCGTCGCAATGCTGTTGACATTTGTAATGTCTTTCGGAATATCTATTACTACCAATGCTCAGACATTAGCATGTACCAATCAGATACAGTTATCTCTTGGTTCAGAATGTATGGACACAATTGAGCCGAGTTTATTTCTTTCTAGTCCTAGTCTTAGTCCTACGGATTCTAACTATTGGATTGAAATTAAAAACTCATTAGGCACTCCAGTCGATTCGGGCTATGTGCTTGGCGCAGAATTGGATACAGCATTTGTAACAGGTATTGGTACTTATACTGTAGCTGTTCATTATGATGCAGATGGTGGTGGAAACTATGGAAGTGATAACTCCTGCTGGGGTACACTTTTAGTAGAATTCAAACAAAATCTAGATTTATCTCTAGGTGTTGTTTGTGGTATGCCGAATGATTCATGTAACTTTAATTGTATTTACATAGACTCCATTTGGATGGACTCTGACTGGACAGGTCAACTTGGTCTTAATCCTAATTTTACAGGAATCAATGACAGTTTTCCATGTATCGATATTGATACAACTCTAATTAACTTCAGAGACGCCATTGATGGCGAAATCTGTACTGGCCTGAGTATTAAGAGGGAGTGGTATGTCCCGAGCCCAGTGACCAATTCTCATTCTTCAACAGGATCTAATGAACTGATACTCACCACACAACAGTTTTATATAGATGCTGATACGTTATCTCGGGCCGTGGCCCCCCACAGTAAGGTCGAGATAGCATGTGGAACCGATAAGGACCCACAATCCATTTATGAACATCTTATCTCCAGAAAAACTAATCCCTTATCTATAGATAGCGCCCTAATGTGCGCATTTCCTTCAATACTGGCTCGATCGGGTTCAGGTACTTTCTTAAATGCAATAGACAGTATCCCACTCGCTCTTAGACCAGGTGTAAGGAGTTCAACAGCAACACATATATCTTGTAACCTAGCAGTATCCTATACTGATCAGAGTGAAATTCCGATCTGTGGCAAGGGTGTGAAATGGGTCAGACACTGGACCATCATTGATTGGTGTACACAGAATGACACATCATTTACACAAATTATTGATGCCACTGGTCAGGGAAATATCTCTATGAATATGAAGACGGATACTTTCAACATAAGTACGGATCCTTGGTTCTGTAGTGCAAATCTTACGATGGATGTTCCTATAGTAGACGCATTATGTTCTGATGATTACTGGCTTACATTGAAGAGTGAAAGTCTAGGAATAGACAAAAGGTATTCAAGCAATGATGTCACAATGGGACTATCAGGGATTCCTCCTGGTACTCATAAAATCATTATAGCTATACAAGATGATTGTAATAACAATGTACAAGACACCATTTATGTAAATGTAGATGATGGCGTGTCTCCAGTAGCAGTTGCTAAGGAGCAAGTAGTCGCCACATTACTTTCTGCAGGAGGTGATTGTGCGGCTAAAGTGAGAGCTAATAGTATTGATAACAACAGTTATGATGCTTGTAGCAATGATAATGTATTACTAGAAGTAAAGCGATTTAACGATCATGATTCTACCTATGCTGGTCATGTAGAACTGAATGCTTCTGATCTTACAGATGTAGATTCAAGAGGAATATCTTTTGGAATTGTAAAAGTTGCTTTGAGAGTATGGGATGATGGTGACGGTAACGGAGTACCAGGTACAGCAGGTGACAACTTCAATATTGCATGGACAAATGTGAGAATTGAAGACAAAAACACTGATATATTCGCAGAGTGCGGCCTTACTAGAATTGAGGTGGATTGTGACGCGTTTATGCCTGATCTTATCGAGACTTATAAACCAACAGTATCCAAAGCAGGTTGTGTAGAAGCTGATATAGATGTGATTGGTAGAATAGCTGGTGATGATAGAGATGATCTTTGTGGAACAGGAGGAGTCACAGTAGAGTATTTAGCTAATGGCAAAGTGCTTTGTGAAAAGACATTCTGGTTCATGGATAGAGCTACTGTATATATTGACAGTACTATCTTCCCAGAAGACATATTCAATGCAAATTGTAGTGATGCAAGTTTCGGAGATTTCATGTTAGATCATTTAGATCTAAGTTGTAACCTGATTGGCAAGTCAGTAGAAGAAGAAGTATTTGAATTTGAATCTGGTATTTCATGTCTTAAAATATTGAGACACTTCACATTGATTGACTGGTGCGAGCATGATGCAAATGCACAGACATTCTACCAGTACGTAGATTCTTTAGGAATAAATGTTGGATATAGAGCTATAGACACACTTGCAGGAACTGGTATAGCACTAGACACTGTAAGAAACGGTATATGGAAACATACACAAGTAGTGAAAATATCTGGTGGAACACAACCAGAATTAACAGGATGTGAAGATCAGAACTTCAGTGCAGGTGATGATTGTAATGCAGTAATAGTATTAACCAATTCTGCAACATTCAGTGCTGAAGGTGGTATTTGTCCTACAGGTAATCTACAATGGGAAGTAACTGTAGATGGAGACGGTGATGGTGTATTTGAAACTACAGCTTCAGTAATTGGAACCAATAGTGTAGAAGCTACACTTCCAGGCACATGGTCTGTAGGTACATATAGAGTAAGATGGAAAGTATCTGCTGTATGTGGATCAAATGATGTTTGTTTCACTGATTTCAGTGTTGCTGATACAAAAGCTCCAACACCGATATGTATTCAGACACTTTCTTCGGCTGTAATGGATGAAGGAAAGAGTATGACAATCTGGGCAAGTGACTTTATTGCGAGTCCTGCTGTTGACCCTTGTTCTCCAACCATTGAATACTCATTCTCAGAATTGACTCCGGATGAGAAATTCAAGACAATCACATGTGAAGACATTCCAAATGGTATATCAGAATTATTCGAATTTGGAATCTACGCTCATGATGAAAGTGGAAATGTAGGAAACTGTATCGCAAGAATACAGATAGATGACACTGCTGATGCATGTGAAGATGTACAGAGTGGTAACGCACTTGTATCTGGTAGTGTAACTAATGAAAATGGTGATGACATAGAGTCGGCACTAGTTGGAATTGAGTCTGCACAGATCAATATGAATGAATCTGATATGACAGGAGTAACTGGAGACTATGCATTCAGAAATGTAGAGACTCTTTATGATTACATTTTGACATCAGAGAAAAATGATGATTACTTGAATGGTGTAAGTACTTTGGACTTAGTATTAATCCAAAAGCATGTACTTGGACTTGAAACTCTATCATCAGCATACAAAGTAATTGCTGCTGACGTAAATAACGATGCTAAAGTAAGTGCTATTGACCTTGTAGAATTGAGAAAATTGATTCTAGGAGTATATACAGAACTTCCGAAAAATGAATCGTGGAGATTTGTAGATGCTAGTCAGACATTCAATGATGATATGAATCCATGGCCTTTTGTGGAAAGCTTGACTATCCGCACATTGGATCATGATGTGAATGATATGGATTTCATTGGTGTGAAAATCGGTGATGTAAGTGGCAATGCTATTGCTAATAGTATAATTGCTGATAGTAGAAGTAACAATGCTTCTGTAGCATTCACAGCATCTAACGCGACTATCTCATCAGGTCAATCATTTGAATTGGTATTCAACGCTAACGAAGATGTTTCATTAGCTGGTATCCAGTTAAACCTTGAGTTTAGTGGTGCCAGATTAAATGGTATTTCTTCTGAAATTTTAGATATCAAAGCACATGAATATATCGCAGCTGACAACTCACTAAGTTTAAGTTGGGTTAATGTAGACGGAGTAGCATTGGATGGTGATGTAATCACTCTTTCAATGACGGCTACTTCAACTGGAAATGTAAGTGATATGATCCAATTTGGAACAGCATTTACTTCTGAAGCTTATACTACAGAACTTGAAACAAGAGATGTACAGATTGCATTCGAAGGCGAAGTTAACAGTGTTGTTGCTTCTGCATTCGAATTGTATCAAAACGAACCGAATCCATTCAACAATAACACTTCTATTAGCTTCCTTATAGGAGAAAATGGGCCTGCTACCTTGAATGTATTTGACGTCACAGGAAAGATGATCTATGAAGTATCAGATAACTTCAGCAAAGGTCTAAATGAGATTACAATTGATAAAAGTGATCTTAATGCTTCTGGTGTACTTTATTACCAGTTGAACTTTGCAGGATCTATCGCAACTAAAAAGATGATCTCTCTGAGATAACTGAGATAATCCCTATAATCAACATAGGACAAGTTTTTATAAACTTGAGAAAATTGTTAGGCCTCGTGCATTTGCACGGGGTCTTTTTATTTGAATTCAATGATCCAAAGCATATAAATAATTGCCTTAGGATTTACGATATGAGAATTCGAAACTGGATTGAATAAAACTATATGCAATTAATCTCATATCCATAAATGAAAAAACTTTTTTGGTCAATACAACAGTACTTTCTCTTCACCCAAACTGACCTAGGTCTAAGTGCACTTAACGATACAACTTGACCATTTCCATCCATCTCAAATTCAAATTTCAAATCAGATTACTCCCCGTAGAATCTATTTTTAGATCCTGGAATAATCTTATAGACATTTTCATTCCACCTATGACAACCTTTAAAGAGTCATCCTAAATATTAATTTCTCAGGAAAAAGTCGATTGAGTCATTTCATATAAGCTAACCTACTCTGCAAGTTCATCTTTTTAAGCTCTATCTATTCTAGATTCTAATTGGTGATAACTCTACGGTTTTTGAGATCATATTGATCTCCACTTTTGAGCATATAAAATTCTCTATTGCCTTTTGGTAACTGATAAATCGTGTCTCTTTCTCGTGACCATCTCGTTTGATCATATATAACAACATAACTTTCACCTACAACTTCAAACTTGTTAGCTCTTACTACGATTCCTGTATTTTCATCTAGTCCTATCCCTAATAATTCTTCTTTCTTGTCTAAGATTTCAAAAAGATCAAATTGTCTGTTTCTTGCTAACAAATGCTGATCAATGGCCACATTTGAAATAAAATTCAATCCCTCTTCATGGTCACCCATCATTATAGTATTACTTCCAGTATCTCCTCGTGCCAGATAAGAACCTAGAATAGTTGCCCCTGCTGAAGACCCTGCAATTACACCACCTCTATCTAAAAGTTTATTAAAGGCCTTGTGAGTTTCAGTATCCAAGTATGAATCAGCATGACGCCATTGTCTTCCCCCACTGAACCAAACTCCTTTAGCTTTAGTAATTGGCTCGATAAATTCATCTGAATTCGCTTCATTTCTATCCCTTGTATGTAATACCGTTACATTATTAAAACCAAGTTTAGTAAATCTACTTTTATAATTCATTAAAAACTCGTGACTCAGATCATCACTCGAAGCTGCAGTTGGGATCACAACAATAGGTGCATCGCTTCCACCAACTAAATCCATAAACTTTAAAAATAGGTCATCACTTGCCGCACCGCCTACGATAAATAAAGTACCGTTTTCAGGACCAGAAGTGGTTGGTCGGTCTATTTCTGATGAGATATTTTCAGATGTATTACATCCAAAATTAAAAATAATAAGGGCTGTAAAAACCCAGAATAAGTGTCTTGCAACTAATTTCATGTCTTTAAGTTTCATATAAAACATTCGATAAGATACAAATTGCACCTATTATAAAAACTTAAATATGTAAATGGGAGAGAAATCGCCAATATCACTTTACTTTCAAATTAAAAAATACATTAACACTCCTGACGTTTTCTCCTAATGCGTATAACTTCTCTCAGTATAATTTTAGCCGTTCCTTTCTTACTCGCACTAGCTATCCTTCTTCCTCTGTCCTTTTCTCATGAGTATAGAGATTATATGGGTTGGATAATTGTACCTATTTTAGTTTTGACCTTTTTATACACTTTCAGACCACAAATAGATTACTGGTGGATTCAGAGGCAGAAAATTGGCTTAGAGAAGCCATTAGTGGATTGGCTTATTGAAAATTCAGTTTTTTATCGAGAATTGTCGGATGAAGAAAAAAACAAATTTGAACAACGAGCAAGTCTTTTTTTGGATAGTAAAGACTTTGTTCTCAAGGCCAAAGAAGAACATAAAATTCCAGAGCAATACAAACTTCTCGCTATTCATGAAGCGCTAAAGATCACATTTCATCAGGAAGATTTTTTATTTAAAAACTATGATCGTGTTATCCTCTATCCTCATACATTTCCATCACCTGAACATAAATACCTTCATCCATGCGAAGTACACTCCACCGATGGTATCATACTTATGTCAAAACCACATCTTATTAACGGGTTTATAAATACGCGTCAATTTTTCAATATAGGTCTGTATTCATGGATCACCGCTCATATGAAGGATGCTAAACATGAAGGCTATCCAATGATAAATGCTAATGACATCAGTAAATTAGACCCTATACTACCCTACTCAACAGATCAAATCAAAGAGTTGATAGGAGAGAGATTATTGCAAAGTCAGGCTCTATTTGCATATGCTTTTTTTCAGTATCAAAATTTAATGGAAAAACATTTTCCTCAATATTCTGATGCTTTTAAGAATATCTTTTACTCTTGAAATTTTATACTCATCATAGACAAGATTTACTTCAGGCCTTCACAGATAATGGATTAGACAAGCCACAATTTTCTTTTATTAAAAGAAAAGGAACAATTATCACACAGCATAATGACACTAAAAGCACATTCTCTTACATAGCTAAGAATGAAACTACTGTGGATGAAAACTCGAAAGAATGGATAGAAATCACTTTTTTCGAAATAAAACAAGGCAAAGAATCAGCACAAAGAATTGAAAATTGGCAGACTGTTTTGCAACATTTTGATCAATGGCTAAAGGAATTATAGAAGTTCAACTGAGCCAAAGTGTCTGTCATTCTGATGCCTCGGCAATTTATATGTTCTCACATTCGGGCTATTACTAATCTTAGTACTTTAGCACATCTTTTTAAAAAAGCACTGAATATTGGAAAATGAAATTGAGCGTCTTGAGGAACTCTCTACAGTCTTAGAACCCTCTATAGAAGAACGAGAAGATTTATTCGAAGAAGCATGGAAGTATACACAGTGGTTTCTTCATGACCTTGAAGAAACCCATATGTTTCATGAAGATCTAAGTAAGCTAGATTTACTAGATAAGGTGCCAATCATAGAGCATGGAAGATCGGCCAGTGATACAGTCCATCTTATGCATGCAGCTATTCATACTCCAGGACTAAATCCTGCTGCTCCTGGGCATTTTGGGTACATTCCAGGAGGAGGACTCTTTGCCTCAGCCATTGCAGATTATCTTGCCGCTTTAGGTAATAAGTATGCTGGCCTATTTTTCTCTGCTCCTGGGGCTGTAAAAGCTGAGAACCAACTGATTAGATGGAGTGCAAAAATATTAGGCTACCCTGAATCTACGTATGGCAATATTACCTCTGGAGGATCTATTGCCAACCTAATTGCCGTGACCACAGCTAGAGAAGCAAAATCAATAGCTCCTGAGCAAATTAGAAAATCTGTTATTTACTTTTCGAAACAAACACATCATTGTGTCCAAAAAGCTGTAACCATAGCTGGGTTAGGAAATAGTGTAATGCGCCAAATAGCCTTAGATAATCGATTCAGAATGGACGCTTCAGCATTAGCTCAGCAAGTTAAAAAAGACAAAGAAGAAGGACTAATTCCATTCTTTGTAGCGGCCTCTTGTGGCAGCACAGATACAGGTGCTGTGGACCCTTTTGATGCCATAGCTGATATAGCTGAAGCCCATAATATTTGGTTTCATGTGGATGGTGCTTATGGAGGTTACTTTGCATTGGTAGATGAATTAAAACATCTATTTAAGGGTATGGAACGATCTGATTCTGTGGTACTAGATCCTCATAAGAGTCTCTTTTTACCTTATGGATCTGGAATTGTATTGGTCAGAGAAGGAAAAAAACTATACGATACTTTTGAATGCTCTGCTAATTATCTGCAAGATGTTATAAGTAGCGAAGACGAGCCATCACCGGCTGATCTTTCACCTGAGTTAACTAAGCATTTTAGAGGTTTAAGAATGTGGATGCCTTTGCAATTATATGGTGTAGCTCCATTTAGAAACTGTCTTTATGAAAAATATCTGCTTACAAAATATTTTCATGAAGAAGTCCAAAAAATTGGTTTTGAAGTGGGACCTGAACCTCAACTATCTGTGGGTATTTATCGGTTTATACCTAAAAATGAAGATGCAAATACATTCAATGCTAAATTGGTGAAAGCAATAAAATCTGACGGTAGAGTTTTCGTTTCTTCCACATCCATTGATGAAGTATTTTGGTTGAGAATAGCAATAGTGAATTTTAGAACCCATAAAAGACACGTGGATAAATATCTTAACATTTTGAAAGAAATGACTAGCTCACACTAATTTTATATTTAAATAGAAACTGATGTACAAAGAGGCAAGAACTTTTGATCCTTTAATTGATGATAGTAATTGGCAAACACTTTTTGAAACACATTTTCAAAATTTACAATCTCTTAATGCCATTTCTACCATATGGATATCAGGATTATCCAAATTAGGAATGGATCACAGTAAAAGGCCACTGGCAGAAGATTTGACTGCTGCTATCAAACCTTATACAGGATATACTTTTGTACAGACCAGTAAGAATATCATCCTTGAACAAATCGATTGGTATTCTATGATTGCTGATTATAAAATGCCTTTGACCAGTTTTGTACGAACCCCAGAAGAATTAGAATACTGTGATGAACCTGATATATGGCATGATATAATGGGACATATTCCCTTTATGGCAGAGAAGAATTATTCTGATATGTATCAACTATTAGCAAAGACTTATATCGAAGCCTATGAAAGCAAAAGAGAAGATCTATTAAGAGCACTCGATTTCATAGGTGGCATGCTCATAGAGCTTGGTTTAATCAGAGAGCCGTCAGGTATTAAGGCCTTTGGTGCCACTTTTTATTCTTCTTCTGAAGTCTTCGCTGCTTATAAACCTGAAAACCAGATAGAATTTACTAGTGAAGCTCTTCAATCAGGAGAATCATATGATCGACATAGCTTTCAAGGAAAATATTACATTTTTGATAGTTTAGAGCAATTGGTGAATGTGATTGAAGGTATTGCAAATAAGATGTGATATGCTTTTATTTCTAACTGCATAAAATTGTTAGAACATTTCTGAAACTGGTAGATTGTAAATGACAAAATGTACAATCTAAACCTTCTTTATTTTACCATGTGGGAATAGATCGGATCTCAATTTCTTCTTCTTAAGCCTAAATTTAACGTCTTGGAATCAAAGTCTTAGGATAGGTAACCACACTTTCATTTCCATTTTTACCAACCGTCGCCACACCAAATAAGAAATTGTCTATTACCACTCCTTCTAAAGTCACATCTGTATCAGTCACAAACCTACTGTGTTCCCATTGAGGCATAGTAGTATCTCTCCAATACACCCTATATCCAGCAATATTCTCATCTTCAACAAGGTCCCATTTGAGCCTGGTTGACGGCCTCACTATTCCACCAATTGATACATAGTCGGGTTGTGGAGGTGCCCAAGCAATTCCGGCCAAATTGATGGCATTTACTGCTGTGAGTTTTCCTGCATAATCAAAATTTACCCCTTCTATTACATCACCATATTCCTTTCCTTCTTCTACTCTAATATCTTGATGTTGCATATCGTAGTTTTCGTGTGTCTCCATGATCCTTATCCCAGGAAATCCTTCATCATTAAATGGGCGATGATGACCTCCTCTACCAAAACGATCAAGCCTATATACCATCTTGGGCTTCATCATTGGCATGTATAGACTAGTCATTTTATGTACATATCGAGCTAGTTGCCTTGAAGGACCATCTACCTCTCCCCCATATACTCTATCCCATATCTGATCTCTTTCATTTCTATTGGGAGGATTAGGTTCTGAAAATATTCTGAAGCTTCTGTTATCAATTATACCATCTACACCTTTGATATTTCCGATCATGTCGTTGTTCAAAACCCCTACAATATTCCACCCTTCTTTTTTTGCATCAGCAGCTAAAAACTTACCGCCAAAAAGTCCTTGCTCCTCACCAGAAAGGCCTACAAAAAGGATACTAGAAGGAAAGTCATATTTTGATAAAACTCGAGCCGCTTCAATAACCCCAGCCATTCCTGATGCATTGTCATTTGCGCCAGGGCTATCATCAGTAGCATTAAGAGGGTCACTTATACGAGAATCAATATCCCCTGACATTATAATATACCGATTTGGATATTTTGATCCTCTTTTTATAGCTAAGACATTTACGATCTTAGTCCTTACAGGTATTCTTCTACTTTCTCCTTCCTCTACTATCCCACTATGATATTTGACCTCCAAGCAATCCCCACATTCAGATGAAATTTGATCAAATTGATTCTTAATCCATCTTCGGGCAGCACCTATTCCTCTAGTTGTGGACAGAGTATCAGAGAGCGTATGTCTTGTCCCAAAATTGGCCAATTTTCTGATGTCAGTTTCTATTCTTTCCACTGATACTTCATCGATTATATCATAGATACGTGGATCATGATCAGGAGGGGCTGCTTGACCAAAAAATAGGCTTGGGCTAATTAAAAGAATTAATAGTAATGTATTTTTCATGTTCTTCTATTTCTGTTCAAATCAGCTTAGTTCTTTGATCTTATCACTTTTATCCATACTTAAAAAACCTCCACAATCATCTCAACTTCAACAGCAATATTACGAGGTAGCGAATTCATCCCCACTGCTGCTCTTGCATGTTTACCCCTTTCTCCTAATACCTCTACGATTAAATCTGAAAATCCATTTACCACTTCTGGTTGATTTCCATAATCTGGAGTACAATTCACCATTCCCAATACTTTCACACATTGTTTAATTTTATTCAAATCACCTAGATGTTCCTTAAGAACTGATAACTGAATAATAGCTGCTTGCCTTGCTGCCACATAACCTTCTTCTTGACTTAGATCAGCTCCGACTTTACCAGTGATATATCCACCATCGGGTAAAGAAGGCCCCTTTCCAGCAAGAAAGATTAAATTTCCGGTCTGTACCAAGTTTACATAATTTGCAACGGGAGCACCTGGTTGCATAAGCTCTATTCCCAGGTCATCTAATTTTTTATCATAATCCACGGCAGGGATTTCTACTTTATCTTTTTTACAGCAATCTTCATCACATTTACATGCTGTCGCTATCATCGATATAGATAAAGCGATTAAAATCAATATTCTTATTGAGGTACTTTTCATTTTGATTGATATTATTATGGAGAAAAGATAGGTAAAAGGAGGATATTTAGCATTTCGATGATCAAAAGATTTTATGGAAAGAAAGGTAGCACTAGTCACAGGAGTAAGTCGGCTCAAAGGAATGGGAAGAGCTATCTGTCTAGAATTAGCAAAAAGAAACTTTGATATATTCTTTACTTATTGGACAGAATATGACAATGAGATGCCATGGAAAGTAAATTCAATGGAGCCTGATATGATACAGAAGGAGATTATTGCTTTGGGCGTCCAATGTGAAAAGTTAGAACTTGATTTGGCATTAGAAACATCACCAGATCTCCTATTTCAAAAAGCAAATGACAAATTAGGTTTGATCTCTGTATTAGTAAATAATGCTACATATAGTACTATGACGAATATTCACAATCTGAATGCTTCAGAATTAGATCGTCATTATGCCATCAATGTAAAGGCAACCACTTTACTCAGTACTACATTCGTAAAACAATTCAATATTGATCATGGTGGAAGGATTATCAATTTGACATCTGGACAATCTTTAGGTAAAATGTCAACCGAAATAGCATATGCTATTACTAAAGGGTCTGTAGAGACTCTGACCGATACCTTATCAAGTGTGCTAGCTTCAAGAGGAATAACTATCAACGCTGTGAACCCCGGACCTAATGATACTGGATGGATAATAACCTTAAAAAAGAACTGGAAACCCAGTTTCCTATGAAAAGAATAGGAATACCTAAAGACACAGCAAATCTTATAGGATTTCTTGTAAGTGAGGATGCTGAATGGATTACAGGACAAATCATTCATTCAGAAGGAGGATTTATCAGATAAAAAAATGTTATGGACAACATCGTAAGCTATAAAAAAGAAGGGAGACTAGCTTTTCTCACACTAAATAGACCAGAGCGATTTAATGCCATCAATCATGAAATGCCTTCAGCTATCGAAAAATGTGTTTTGCAAGCAAATGAAGATAAAGATGTTCATGTTATTATTTTGCAAGGTACTGGTAAAGCCTTCTGTAGTGGATATGACTTAAAAGAATATGCAGAAAAACCTAGACCTCAAGTAGGCAGTCAAGATATGCCATGGGATCCTACTATTGATTATAAAATGATGAAAAGGAATACCGAGCAGTTTATGAGTCTATGGAGAAGCTACAAACCTGTCATTTGCAAGATACATGGATATGCAGTGGCTGGAGGAAGTGACATAGCTTTATGCTCTGACATAGTAATTATGGCGGATGATGCTAAGATCGGATACCCTCCAGCACGATTATGGGGTTGTCCCACTACAATGATGTGGGTGTATCGGTTAGGAGTAGAAAAAGCAAAGAGAATGTTGCTAACTGGTGATTTAATAACAGGAATTGAGGCCGAAAAGATGGGATTAATTTATAAATCGTGTCCAAAGGAATTATTGGATGAAGAAGTGCTAAAATTAGCTAACCGAATGGCAGGTATTCCACAAAATCAGCTGATGATGCAAAAAATGGTTATCAATCAAGCCTACAATCAAATGGGCCTTGAAAACACCCAGATGATGGCTACCATTTTTGATGGAATTACAAGACATTCTCCAGAAGGAGTTGCATTTAAAAATAGATGTGAAGAAGTGGGATTTAAGAAAGCAGTGAAAGAGAGGGATAATGATGAATATATTTAAGGTGAAGTTTAGCCAAAATTACAAAACACCAAAGTGTAAAGTATACTACAAATAATTTACTGCCAAAACCAAAACTGCTGTGGAAACAGAAAGTAAAATGCCAGAAATAAATACATTATAACACCTTCTGATTCGACTATACTTTTTACCTAATCCTACTCCAATGTGATACATATCTGACATAATGTATTGCTTCATCATTTCTGGCTCTTCTAGCATTTCTGCAACATGATTTTTATATGCCTGCTCACTCAATTTGTAATAATTTCCAAAAAAGAATGGACTAAACTGTTGTTTCCCTGAGACTTTAAATCCTTGTCCACTTAACTTCATAGGTCGTGTTACAAGTGCTGCCATGACTATAGAGACCACACATGTAAGAGCTAACATCAATAGAGGAATATAGAGCATTTCATCAATGATTATCTCGATATTACTCAGTACCACAGGTATTAAAATGGTAAAAAGAAGCGAGGAAAGGGTCAGCAATATATTGGCTTTATTGTCAGCTATAGATGTGAACTCCACATTATTACGCATCGAAGTTTTGATCACATTGTAATCAATCTTAGATATGTTATCTATACCATCCTTTTTGGCCTTGAGTAACCCCTTATGTTCCTTTGGATTTGTTAAAATATTCACTTTGTTTTCTAGATTGTATGGCTTTCAAAAGAGTAATGGAGCTACAATTTAGTTCAAATCAGGGTTTTCACCTATCGTTTCATGTTAAATGAGCTCATAGTTTTGAATGAAAATATGATACCATGAAATAAAGTTTACTTTTTTTAATCGTCTTCTCTTCTATAAAAGAAGATAATGACAGTGATTTATCAATTACAAAAATTTTGAAAAATGAAAACTAGGATTTATTTCATGCTGATTGCTTTAGTGAGTTTATCTTCTTGCTACAATCCGAAAATTCAATCATTAGAAAATGAACTCTCTACTAAATCTGCCCAAGTAACTCAGCTCGAAAAGCAGATAGACCACATGCAGACTACAAATGGCAGTCTACTTGATAGATTAGCACAACTTTCAGTACTAAACCAAACAGAGGCAGAAAGTATAAAAAATTCTCTAGAGTCAATGAATAGACAGCAAGAATATATTGCTGAACTTGCTGATATAATAGAAGAGAAAGATTCTATCAATGATGCTCTAGTATATAACCTTAGAAATTCTCTTATTGATTTTCATGATGATGATATAGAAGTAGAAGTAAGAGGTAGTGCTGTTTATGTATCTATATCTGATAAGTTACTCTTTAATACTGGAAGCTCACATATCTTACCTGGTGCAAATAAAGTATTGGAAAAAGTATCAAGAATTATCAATGATAATGATCAACTCAATGTACTTGTAGAAGGACATACCGACAATCTCCCTATTGGGAATACTAGATATCAAGACAATTGGGATTTGAGTGCATTGAGGGCTACGGCAGTGGTCAGAAAGCTAGAACAAGACTTTTATATTATTCCAGGAAGACTTACTGCTTCAGGTAGAGGAGAACATTTGCCAAAAGCTGATAATGGCAGTCAAATAGGAAGAAGTAAAAACAGAAGAACAGAAATAATATTGACTCCTAAATTGGATCAATTCTTCGACTTACTAAAGGAACCTGAATTAATTGGTTAGATAATTCAATTATAGGTTCATTCATATGGATTTCGTCTCTTGCAAATATTAATTCTAATTTGATAAGGCCGGGAATATTCTCGGCCTTTTTTCGTTCTTGACTTAGAGGAAAATGGTTAAATAAAGTTCTACTTAAAATCTAAAATTTATAGCCATTTTCTACACCTTAAACCTAATTAACCATATAACAAATAAAAATATCTATTTGATTTTATGGATATATATATCTCATAATAAGCATCATACACATTAGATAATTTTTTTATGTATTGAGTTATATAGAAAGGGTATATTATTGGCATTCATTTTGCCTTTTCTATCGCGATACAGTTTATATAAAAAGCTACTTAACGAAACTTACACATAACTTTCTCTATGACTTCTTTAAAAGTTGTACTAGCAGATGCTCACAAACTCTTCTTAGATGGATTCAAAGAAATCCTAATAAATCAAGGAGAACATCGACTGGAAATAATCGGTGCAGTTAGCAGTACGGTGGATCTAATGTCCATTTTAAGAAATATGTCTCCAGATCTATTAATGATGGAACTCAATCTTAGCGATGATAACGGTCTTTCTGTTCTGCCTAATATCAAAAAGGAATTCCCAGAATTGAAAGTGTGTATCGTCAGTGGTTACACTGATCACAAATTTGTCAAAGAAGCATTTACTAAAGGTGCTGACGGTTATTACTCTAAGAATAATGACCAAGATGAAATAGAAGACTGTATTACAGATGTAATGGGTGGACGTAGATTTTTGGCTTCAGGCCTTCATATCACTCCTCAGAAAAACAGTACTTCTAACGGAATAAATAAAAATAGACTTGAAGACAGGTTTTTACTTCAGAGGAAGCTTACTAAGCGTGAGTACGAAGTATTAGAACTTATCACAAGAGCTATGAATAATAAGGAAATAGCAGAAAAACTATATATCAGTGATCAAACAGTTGGTGTACATCGTAAGAATATTATGAGAAAATTAGGAGTACGTAATACTGTGAATCTGATAAAATTTGCAATCGACAATCAGCTGGTCTGATTAGCCATCCAGGGCCCCCAGCCCTTTATAATTCTCCAATTAATTTAATCTCTCTCGGTTTTTCAAGGTGAAACCAAAATCGAAAGAATTAACGATGAAATATATTCAAAATTTGATCATTATATTGATGCTAAGTGCTTCTTTTTCAAGTGCTTACGGACAATGCGCATCTGGTTCATTTAATTGTAATGATACCATTCAGGTTTCTGTAGATGAGATGTGTGAAGCAATAATCAGCACAGACTTTATTCTGGAAAAACCAGAGGAAACATGTACTTATGAGCTTCAGTTTTTTGATGAAAACGACAACTTACTTAATGTACCTGGTAATGTTCTGGGTGTGGATTATGTAGGTCGCATCATAAAAGTGAAAGTATTAGAAACGGGAGTAAACAACCCTAATAGCTGCTGGGGATATATAAGAGTAGAAGATAAAATTCCAGCTATAATAGATTGCCCTGAATTCGAATCCTATATGTGTCTGGATTCAGATCAAAATGATCCTGGAGAAACAGATGAACAACTTGCTGCCATTATAAGAAGAATGATCCTTGCGCAAGATGGAATACAAGATAACTGTACGGATACAGCAAGTTTTGAAGTAAGTATTGTAAGAAATCAGCTACAACAGCTCTTATGCTCTGATGATTTTGGAGCACAAAGATTCATAGAATTTGATCTTATAGGAGCTGCAGGTGAAGTAATTCTAAATTGTGTTGACACTATATTCTTCAGCAAATTTGATTCTGATGAAGTAGAGGATCCTAGAGATTTTATTGGTGATGATGCACTTGAATGTGATGGGACTTCTGGATTTGGAGATTGGGAACAAGATATAGATCAAGAAAAATTAGACGAGTTCGGTATATGTATTTATCCCAACTTTTGGGAGCTCTTCGATCTGGATGAGAGTTCATTCCCACATGTAGGTGGAAGGCCAATTGTAGAATATGATGAAGATTTAGAAGCTTTTGTAAGAGTAGGCTTTTGTAATATCAATGCTGCATTTATTGATTTACCACCATTTGAGATATGTGGTAAAAGCTACAAACTTATAAGACGATGGACCATTATAGATTGGTGTAAAAACAGTCCACCGAGAGTGGTCAATCAAATCATAGAAGTAAAAGATACCAAACCACCAATTTATTCTCTACCAAACATTCCAGATGTAGATGCCGGCAGTAATACCTGTAATATGGTTGTCGATCTTCCAGTACCTACTGTAACTGATGAATGTAACGATTGGACATTTTGTATAGAATATATGCTTCCGGGAACATCAGTATACACAATAGAAACTAAGTATCAAAACTTAGATTCAACAGATACACCAGACCCTCTTATCCTACCTATAGGTACGAGTGGCATTAGATACATTGTCAAAGATGTATGTGGAAATGCCGATACAACAAGGATGGATGTAAATGTGAATGATGTACAACCTCCTATTGCTATTTGTGATACAAGAACGGTCTTGACATTAAACAATAATGATAAAGGCAAAATATTCCCCCCAACAATAGATGACAAGAGTTTTGACAACTGTGACGATAATCTAATATTTAGAATATGGAGAGAAGATGGTAAAACTGAACTCAATGCTCCTGATAGCTCTTTTGTGAAATTCGACGCATTTGATATAGATCAAGACGTGAGAGTAATGTTAGAAGTAGAAGATGAATCAGGTATGAAAAATAGGTGTTGGACTACAGTAGAAGTGAAGAGTAATACTTCTGTCGCCCCTGCATGTCCTTCTTCAATAGGAACATTGGATTTCTGTAATGACTTTTCATCTTATCTTCCTCAAGAACTTGGTTTAGAAGCAGTTGAATTAGAAAGACAGGAAACTGGATGTGGAGAAGGATATTTGGTTGTACAATATATTGACACTTCAAATAATACAAATTCTGTATTATGTACTGGTGATACAATATTCTTCGAAAGACTGAACACAATTAACACTTCTGATTTCGCAGTTCCATTGGATATAGAGGTTTCAGAATGTGATAACATAGAGCCTACTTCCCAAGATTTAGCTGATATTTTAAGTAATTCAGGAGCATGCAATTTTGTTGAGGTAATATTCCAAGATGTAATCTTTTCAGAAAAAGTATTTAGAAATTATACTATAGTTGACCTCTGTACTAATCTAGCATTGATGCATCATACTCAGATTATTGAAATAGTACCATCTGACTTAGGTCAAATAGATTTAGGAATCATTTTTGACGTCCCCGTTCCAGGTGCTACTGTAGAGATGGAAGAAGATGGAGATGTGGAAATACCTGCCTCATTCTTTAATATAGCTGAAGGTGATCCTTGCTACTCTAATTTAGATATCCGAGTAAGAAAAAGAGATGAGGCTGGGGATTTTGCTGAGTCAGTGATATTTAACTGTGATGACATAGCATTAGTAGTAGTCTTTGATCTTGAAGTAGCATTATTTGACAGCGATGGACAGATTGTAGAAACTAAATTTACAAAGGTACTTATTGATGATAGGGCATCAAGAGCTTGTCCTTCTGGGTCAGTAAACATATCGGGGCTTATTCAAACTGAAGAATTAAATGCAGTTGAGAACGTAAGCATAGAATTGATGTCAGTTGACAATCAAAGCGTCTCTTCCACTGCTTCTGGTGCAGATGGACAGTATGCATTCACTGAGATGACCCCAAGTCAATATAAAGTCATAACATCTAAAAATGATGATATGATCAATGGAGTAAGCACTTTAGATCTTGTTCTTATTCAACAACACATATTAGGTGTCAAACCTTTTGATTCACCTTACAAAGTTATAGCTGCAGATATTAATAATAATGAGAGCGTATCAGCCATAGACTTATTAGACTTACGAAGAGTGATTCTAGGTATAAGCGACTCATTTACTAATAATTCTTCATGGAGATTTATAAATGCTGATCAGACATTCAATGATGTTCTCAATCCATGGGGATTTGATGAAAGTCACGATATTCTGGGAGAAGGAGAGTTCAATTTTATAGGTGTAAAGGTCGGTGATGTGAATGCTAATGTAATTGCTAACTCTCTGATGATAAATAGCAGAAGCAACGAAAGCCTTGGTCTTGATATGGAAATAAATTCAGGACATGATAATAGTAAATCTGTAATTGAATTCAGTACTTCTGAAGTAGCAATGGCATTCCAAGTCAAATTAGAATTAAGTTCTGGCATCAAAGTATCGAGAGTCTTGGACAATGAAATGCGGCCACTAGATAGAGATGAATATATTTTAAACGAAGGTGAAGTTGTGATTTCTCACATTCTGAATGCAGAAAGTAATGAGTTATTTGCTCTCGAAATAGAAGGTCATATTGAAGATCTTGATAGAATAAACAGTCAAATCGCATTATCAGGTGAGTTTAAAAATGAATGGTACTCTTCTGAGCATGAAACAAAGACTTTTGGAATACTCTCTTCCAATAAGGAGTCTATTGAAATAGAAGCTTTTCCAAATCCATTTAAGGATAAAACTACATTACATATTTTCAGTAAAAGTAATGATGTAGCTGATATCAATGTCTTTGATATTAATGGTAAAAAGATCTTCACAAGACCAAATGTCAACTTGAATAAAGGATTAAGTCAGATCACGATAGCGTCAACTGATCTATTTCAAACATCAGGAATATATATGTATGAGGTGAGAGTCGACAATCAAAACATCAGAGGTAAGATTATTTATTTGGATTGATTGCTTTTATTTTAGGTGCAATGATTATACATTTGCATCGTTTTATAACCTTTAGCTTTTGATCACCTTGTAAGTATACCTCTCATCTTTGATGATGTAAATATCTGATAATTTTATTTTAAGAAAATTTGCGAAATACTTTCGACTGAGAGTCTAGTTAGAAGTAACTAAGCTATTTAAGAAATTTGCATTTTTTCATAAGGTTTGAGAATGAGTACTTCGAATCAGAATGACTGTGTCCAACGAGTTTAAAAATTCTTCTTTGGACATCCATATTTTGAAGGTTTTCATGGGCAAAAAGTGAAAATTCTGATCAATCTGGAGGTCTCTTATCAGTTCTAAAGATTGATTTGCATGAGGAAGGGCTTATTTTACACAACTTCATACAATACTGTAGAAGTATTGTTAATTTTGTAGACTAATAGAAGATCATCCTTCATGAAAAGAATTTACATTGTAGCACTGCTTTTTTCTATTACTACAGCTTCGTTTTCGCAGCTCGTAGTTAATTTTAGTGATGCTGTAGTTAGCACAACTTCATCTACCGTAGACATTGATGTTTCTGTAGAGAATTGGAACCAATTGGTTTCTACCCAATTTTCAATAAACTGGGACCCTAATGTTTTCGAATTCAGATCAATAGAAAATGTAACCACAGACCTAAGTGAATTTACATCAGAAGGCAACATAGGTACTCCGACATCAGCACAAGCTGTGAATGAAGGTCAGTTTACAGTTTCATGGAGTCTGACAAGTACTTTACCTGCATCTGTTGATGATGGCACCGTACTCTTTACGCTTCGTTTACAAGCTGTTGGAATTAATTGTGATGAGACCTCCTTGTTCGTATCAGACATCCCAAGAATAACAGAAATCATAAATACAGACTTACAAGATATTGGTGTAACAATAAGTGGTGGTGATGTAAAGATTGACGATGGTACTTGCTCCAGTGGAGGGAATATGAATTGTGTAGATCTGATCATAGAAAACATTTCAGCAGGGAATGGCAGCAGTATTTGCGTCCCGATAACAGTAAACAGGTTTACCAGCATAGCTAGTCTACAATCAGGTCTCACTTGGAATAGTGATGTTCTTAGATTTACTGGGCTTAATGAAGTTGGTTTGCAGGGGGTATCAACGAATGATGCTAATGCAGAAAGTGGTGAATTAAGATTGCTATGGCTCATTGGATTAGGTGATGATCCTATTTCCTTAGATGATGGATCGACCGTATTTGAGGTTTGTTTCGATGTAATTGGCAATACTGGACAGAGTACAAATATCAGATTTGAGTCTCTTCCTAATTTTGCCATCGAAGTGGCTTCAGGTGATGGTACTGCAGAAGAAGTCTGCACTGATAATGGCAGATTCCAAGTAGAAGGAGGAACCACTGGAAACGAAAATGGCGTAGGACTGATTGCTACAAGTGTAGCGACTAATGGTGCTTCGACCATATGTGTCCCAGTCACAACTAAGAATTTCAATAGCATTGCAAGTATACAGACTGGAGTAAGTTGGGATGAATCAATTTTAACTTTTACAGGTATAACTGAAAGGGCAATAGAAGGTATTACGGTAAATGCTTCTAACGCTGATATGGGAGAATTAAGAATGCTTTGGATTATAGGTTTAGGTGAAAATCCAAAGACTGTGAGTGATGACGAGGTCCTATTTGAATTGTGTTTTGATGTGATAGGTACAAATGGGCAATCTTCACCAGTTGGTTTCCTTAGCCTTCCAAATTTTGCTATAGAAATAGCTAATGGTGATGGAGTGTCCGAGGAATTCTTCACCACTGATGGCAAGGTAGATATAGGAAACGATGGCGGTGGCGGCGGTGGTAATCAAACTGGTGTTGGTCTTATCGCTGCTGATGTTTGTTCTGACGGAGCCATTAACTTTTGCCTTCCTATAACTGCAAGAAATTTTAGCAGCATAGCAAGTTTACAAACAGGACTGACATGGGATCCTTCAATAGTTTCTTTTACAGGAATTCAAGATGGCGCACTTTCCGGTATAACTGTGAATAGTGCTGGTGCTGATCAAGGTCAACTGAGATTACTTTGGATTATTGGTCTAGGAGATGACCCTCTTAATGTTCCAGATGACGAAGTACTGTTTGAGATATGTTTTGATGCTGTTGGTGCCGATGGTGCGAAATCAGTTGTCGGATTTATGGATTTACCAAATTTTGCCATTGAAATAGCTAATGGTAATGGAATGTCAGAAGAATTCTTCATCGACGATGGATCAGCAACTCTAGGAACTGATTGTCCTGTAGATGGAGTTACAAATTGTCCAGACGGATTAGGATCTAATTTAGCATTATACGTTCAGAATACTAAAGTAGAAGAAAATGAAGAAGTCTGTGTAGCTATACAGGTTGGTAATTTTTCAGATGTTCAATCTATGCAATTCACATTGGCATGGGATGAGACAGTACTCGAATATGTAAGACAAGATAATTTTGGCCTACAGGATTTAGGCAATGCAAATTTCAATTTTATATCTCCAAATAGACTTAGAGTTAGTTGGACTCCTCTTTCATCCTCAGGAGCCATTGATAATTGTTCTACTATTTTTGAAGTTTGCTTCAATGGTGTTGGATCATGTAGTGAAATGGAAAGTTCTGCCATCCAAATTATCAGTGATGGTAATATATTAATAGAAATCACTGATTCGAATAATGATGTCCTTGATGTTGATTTGTTTGATGGTGATGTGGCAATTGAAGAATGTACTTCTGATCCACAGATTTCGGGAGTTGAAGCAGCAAATGAAAGTTGTATTGGCGCAGCTGATGGTGCTGTTGTCGTAGAAGTAATGGGGACAGGGGGTGTAACATGTCAATGGACCAATGCCGATGGGGATGTTGTGGGTAGTGACTGTAATCTTTCAGGAGTAGCCCCAGGTACATACACATTAACCGCTACAAATGGATTAGGAAATACTTCGTCAAGAGAAGTAACAATTGACTCTCCTGACTCAATTACAATTAGTGTAGATGTAACGAATAGAGATTGTGATACAGAAAGTGAATTCACTATAACTGCCTCCGGTGGAACCGTAGCTAGTGGATCTTACTCATATGCTTACAGCTCACCAATAGAGCTAGGAGATACATCAATACATCAAGCTATTCCTGGAGGAGCATATACTGTCACAGTAATGGATGACAATGGTTGTACAGCAACTGAAACATTTGCAGTTCTAGACTCTTCTATTATTGTAGATGCTATGGTTTCTGGAATAACGAGTATAGATGGAAATAATGGATCAATTTCAATAAGTGCATCAAGCTCAGGTGGAGATATCTCTTATGCTTGGGAAGATGGCGCTACAGGTGCGAGCAGAGACGGATTGATTCCAGGCACTTATACTGTTACAATTTCAGATGCAGCTGGATGCAGCAGCGTAAGGATATATGAAATAGATTGGGAAGTACTTTTTCTTTCAGATATCGTTTCAGAATCAACTACTAGATTTAATGGATTTGGTATCAGCTGTCCAGGTGATAATAATGGAATGATTGCTGGTAATGTCGTAGGTGGTTGTAATGACGGACCTATTACGATTTCTATCAATGGAGAAGAAACTACGCTTCCAATAACTGTATCAGAAGGTACATATGTAATATTAGCTACCGATGCTTGTGGCAATACAGATCAACAAATGATCGATATCAGACCACCTGATCCAATTGTTCTTAGCTCAGAAAGAGACCCACAAGATGGATGTTCATCAATAGGAGGAAGCAATGGTTCTATTGAACTTTCAGATTACCTTTCAGGTGGTGCCGGAACTTATATTGTAACATCTTCTGATGGAATAGTAAATGGAACTTTAATAGAAGGTCTGTCTGAGGGAACTATCACAGTCACCGTAGAAGATGCAAATGGATGTCAAGCATTATTTGAAGATGTAGTAGTAGAAGATTGTTTTGGACCTCTACTTTGTGAAGGAGCTACAATAATCTCTCCTAATGGTGATAGCAAAAATGACTTTTTTGTTATTGACTGCTTGAGCAGAAGAGGTATAGAGCCAAACAAGCTAGGAGTATATAATAGATGGGGAGTGCTTGTTTTTGAAGCTGATAACTATGACAATACTTGGGGAGGTACAGATATGAATGGTGAACTTCTAGATGAAGGAGGGTATATGTGGATACTCAAAGTATCTCGCCCAGATCTACCAGTAGATTTATTCAGAGGGACTGTCACTTTACTCAGATCAAACTAAAAGGAATCATGAAAAGATATATAATACTAATCACTTCGATAGCATTCCTTCTTGGTATAAGCAAGGTGGATGCTCAGGTAAGACTAATAGGAGAACAATCAGTCTATACTTCTTATTATCTGAATCCTGTTTTAGTCAATCCTGGTGCTACTGGTTACGAAGGATATCACTCAGTTGTGCTCAATTATAGAAATGCATGGGCGAGTTTTCCAAATTCTCCTAGTACAGGTACATTGAGTTACAATGGCCCAATTGGAAATAGAATTGGACTTGGAGTATTGGCCTATACTGATAGTTTTGGTGCCTTTAATACTAATAAAGGACAAGTTAGCTTATCATATAATCTTGATCTACCAAACAACAAATTGGGATTTGGAGTATCAGGAGAATACATACAACACAAATTGAACGGTGATGCTGTAACAAGCCCATTAGTAGATATCAGTGATGATGAGATTATATCTAGGCTTGGAGGTGCTAGATTCTTTGATGTATCCATAGGGGTTTTTGGAGTTTATGATGAAAAAGTGACATACGGTGTTGCACTACCATCAATCTTCAGTCAAAGATTAAATGACGATACAAATTCTCTAATAGGTAGAGATTTTGGAATTATCGCCAACTTAGGTTATAAATTTGATCTTCCTGAACAAGATTTAGTTATTGAACCAAGTATTTACTACAAACAATTAATGCTAGTTCCTGCACATGTGGATATAAATTTACGCGTAGGATTATTAGATGAAAAATTGAATATGGGAGTAACTTATTCAAGTGGTTCTGAAAATCGTCTTGGTTTTCTAATAGGTGCATACTTAGATAATTTTGGAGTTTTCTATGGATACAATACTTCTTTTAACCAGTTTCAAAGCTTCAATAATGGATCTCATGAGATCAGTTTAAAAGTGAAAATTCAACCGGTGCAAAGAACACCTCAAACTCAAAATGCACAACAGTAAGCTTATTAGTTTAAGAAAAACAAACAACACAAAAGGGTCTCTAATACAGAGGCCCTTTTGTCGTTTAAACACTTTCCCAATTAATTCTCTACAAATTCTCTAATACCTCAACTTTCAAATCATTTGCTTATATGATGCATAACAATTTATTTGGACATGCAATATCACCAGATTAGAAAGTTAGTTTGTTTATTGGTTGTTTTATGGTGTATAATAAATTTGAAATGATGCTTTCTCAAAAACTCATACTAATCGGTCTAGTTATTCTTTCGCTTTCTTGTCAATCAGATAGTAAGAAAGCAGATTTAATAATACATAATGCTGTCATATGGACAGGGGTTGAGAATGAAGATTATAAACGATCAATTGCTATAACAGATGAAAAAATTATAGCTACAGGTACAGACGACGAGCTCACTCATTTAAAAGATGATAATACCACTCTAATAGACGCTAAAGGTAATTTCATAGTACCTGGATTTATAGACAGTCATGTTCACTTGATGGCTGGAGGTAGAAGCCTATTAAGTGTAGATTTAAGAAATGCGAGTTCACCTGAAGAATTTAAACACAAAGTGGCAGGTTTTGCTGAAAGTTTAAAGGAAGGAGAATGGATTTTAGAAGGAAATTGGGATCATACATTATGGGGTGGTGAGTTGCCACATAAAGATTGGATAGACGAGGTAACCGAGAATATTCCAGTATTTCTATTTCGACTTGATGGGCATATGGCTTTAGCAAATACCGCAGCATTAAAATTTGCAGGAGTCGACAATGACATTCCTGATGTTGATGGAGGAACTATAATCAAAGATGATTTAGGAAACCTCACAGGCCTGTTAAAAGACAATGCTATGAACCTTGTCATAGATAAAATTCCACCCATGACATCAGAGCAAAAACGCGAAACCTTTGAAGCTGCATCTGAATATTTTATTTCTAATGGAGTGACAAGTGTGCATGATGTAGACGGATTAAATGGAGATCTGGAAAGTTATTCCACTGCTCTTGAGTTACTAAAAGAAAATAAACTCAAGACGCGTATTTACGCTTCTGCTCCTTTAAATCAATGGGCCCAAACCACAATCAGCAATCATCTGAATTGGGTTAAAACTGGCAGCCTTAAAGGTTTTGTAGATGGATCATTGGGATCACATACCGCTGTATTTCATGATCATTACCTAGACATTCAAGATGATAAAGGTTTTTTCATCAACAAAGAGGATGAGCTATATGAATGGATATCAGAAGCTGACAAAGCCAACCTACATGTGCTAGTCCACGCCATAGGGGTTAGCGCTATTCATACCCTGATGAATATTTATGAAAAAGTCGCCAAAGAAAATGGAAAAAAGATCGCCGTTTTAGAATTGAACACGCTCAGCATCTTGCTCTTAAAGACATCTCTAGATTTGCAGAATTAGATATAATCCCTAGTATGCAACCCTACCATGCCATAGATGACGGTAGATGGGCTGAAGAATACATAGGGCCAGATAGGGCTAAAACCACTTATGCTTTTAACTCACTTTTAAAATCCAATGCGATTATAGCTTTTGGAAGTGATTGGGCAGTAGCCCCTGCGTCCCCCATTCTTGGTATTCAAGCCGCGGTATTGCGCCAAACTTTGGATGGCAAAAACCCGAAAGGGTGGATACCAGAAGAAAAAATCTCAGTAGAAGATGCCTTAATTGCTTACACCAGCCATGCAGCCTATGCAGCTTTTGATGAGAAAGTAAAAGGAACAATAGAAAAAGGGAAATTGGCCGATTTTGTGCTTTTGAATCATAACATTCTAGCAATTGATCCTAATAAAATTAAAGACATAAAAGTCCTGGCAACATATGTAGGTGGGCAGAAGGCATATTCAGATTCTAACTGGTAAAAATAGAAGCCCCAATACAAAGGCACTGTAATTGTGAGTTGAAAAGAATGAACAGAACATATTTCTAAAGAGTTGAGCCATTCATATAGAACGGCTCAATTTCTAAGGGTGTTAAAATTGAAAAGTAATTCTTAGAAACTGATAAATAACGATAGAAAGAATAAACATCAAATTCGATGACCATGAAATGGCATTCCTTTATTTTGAAAATTGAGTTATTTTGTCAGTAGTCCTATTACAAATATAAATAATATTTAAGAATAAGAAGTTGGGTAGAAAAAAGTGAATACATCTAATCCTAAAAAAAATAGGACTCTAAACAGTGAAATTTTGATCTAGATCTTCTATTTGAGGCATTCCTTCTAGCCTCGACATTACATAAGGATCATTCTTAATATAGTAAATAATTAATCCTCCCAAAAATAGAACTGATATCAAAGAACCTTCGAAACCGAACGCTCCCCCAGTCAAAAAGTCTGGACCTGCCTCCTCAGTTTCTATCATATTAAACACGGATTCACCACTTACCTCAAAACCTAGAATTGTACTTTGTATATAATTCCAACTACAATGTAATCCTGCAGCCACCCAAACATTCTGATATTTTATAAATAGAACCCCAAGCAAAAGTCCTGCTAAGAATATATTGACAATTCCTAAAACAGCCACATTACTATTTGACAAATGAATAAGAGCAAAAAGAATTGATGAAACTAAAAGCGAAGCCCAAAGGCCAAATCGTGTTTCTAATGCAGGCATCAAATATGATCTAAAAGCTATCTCCTCAAAAAGAGATTGAACAACAAAAAATAGAAGAAACAATGCTATTGTATTGTACTCAAAATTGTAGCCTACCACATCTAAATAACCTAACAAACGGAGTATTAAGAATCCTACGAAAACAAGAATTCCTCCCAGAAGAAACCCCCATCCATAATCCTTAAACATTTTTGAATTCCCTATTCCAAACAGCCTCATATCTCTTTTAAAGATCAATAAGTGAACTATATATCCAGATATTAATGAACCAATGAGAAGCGGAATAAATGATGCCAAAAGCTCAATAGGATTCTCTAAAATCTCAGAATCTCCAGAAACTCCTAAACCAGGTATAAATGATATGAACATCATAAGTAATCCTGCAATCACTCCAGCTATTAAAAGAAAAGCAGCTACATCCAAAACTGTCCAGCCGACCCTTTTTAAAAACTCCATCATATCTATGATTATAACAATTAAAAATAGTAAAAAAAGAAAAGGCCAAAACTCAAAGAGTAATGGCCTTTATTATTTCTTAAATACGATTTAGGCTTATGCTAAACCTGCAACAAACTTGGCAAGTTTACCTTTTACATTTGAAGCTTTGTTCTTGTGCCATATATTTCTTTTGGCCAGTTTGTCTATCATGCTTTCTACCTTAGGTAAAAACTTTTCTGCTTCCACCTTTTTAGTAAGGGCTCTTAAGTTTTGAATTGCAGTACGAGCAGATTTAGCATAATATCTATTACGCAATCTTTTCTTAGCATCTTGTCTGATTCTCTTTAGTGCTGATGCGTGGTGTGCCATGTATATTCTCTATTTTAAAAATTGGAGTGCAAAAGTATATTATTTTTTGCTCAATAGAAACTTTTGATGCTAATGAATATGAGAATTACGGCAAATTAATGTCAACTTTTGAGGACTTGAGACTTTTAGTAAAAATATTGACTAAAAAAAGACTTTTTATAAATTTCTGGAATTATGGCTTATGACGAATTTATTGCAGATCGAATCAGAAATTCTTTCAATGATCACAAAACTTCATTCTACGAAAAAAGGATGTTTGGAGGATTGTGCTTCATGGTAGATGATAAAATGTGTTGTGGTATTCATTTTGACAAGAAAAAAAATACTGATTTACTTATGGCAAGAATTGGTGAGGACGCCACTATAGGTGCAGTAAAGAGAGAGGGGTGCCATCCAATGGATTTTACTGGAAGGCCTATGAAGGGTTATGTCTTTGTCACCCCAGATGGCTTTGACACAGATGAAGATTTAGATTATTGGATCAGCCTCTGTGTTGCTTTTAATCCTTTAGCTAAGACCAGTAAAAGGAAAAAGTGATGAGTGAAGGTTGTTCAGAATTTCAAAATTGAACAACCTTCATTTCATTGACTTCTCAATGTAAATAAAAGTACTCCCCGTCTAAAATCATCATGACATCCCCTTGATCAATGAAAGGATCAGCATCAATGTCAAAATCCTTTTTCCCACCTTCGCCTCTGAATTTAATTTTATTTCTTGTGATATTTACTCTACCTTCTATTGGATATCTATTTCTTTTTTGACAAAAGCCATATCCATTTGCTCCAATTTCTAAATAAAATTCATCTGAACTCCAGGAACCAATAAAAACGATGTCATCATCATTCAAAGGTTGCTGCAGATCACATCCTGACAAAAACAATAGTCCAATAACAAATAGTAATACTCTTTTCATAGTTTGACGTTTTAATCAAAGCTATGATGCACATTGACATTAAACAGTTAAGAGTATTTAAAATATCCAGTAAGACCAGTTAATATTCTGTTAGTGTGTCAAATGATGTTATTTTATATTTTCTATCACTCTTCAATTACATTTTTTTAAAGAATACAAATAACTCAAAATGAATCTTATTTTTATGATCTTCTATTCAAACTGATCTATATTGAACTCAGTTTTATCATATATCAAAGATCTCTTAACTACTGAGGTCTTCATTTTGGAGGGCCCCTATAGCAAGTGGTTATTAATCTCTTTTTGCGCGCTTTTTTCATCACTTTTCCTAAATATCTATGACCCTCTTGACATATTCGACTTTTATATCAATTCGCAAATAGGCATAATGTTTCCAATTGGATATGCTGGTTTAATAGGAAGCATGTCCATCATTTTCACTCAATTTGTTCTAAGGAATTGGACTGGCCCTACTCATTTCAAAGTTTATAGTTTAGTATGGTGGATTATTCTGGAACTATCATTCGTTTCTCTTGTGATTTTCATATTCTATGCAGAAAGAGGAAAGCCATTCCTATCAGAATTGTCCTTCACTTATAAAAACACTTTTTTATTAGCGATTGTACCTTATTCAATTGGTTTATTAATCCTATATTTTAAAAGCTTAATCCAAAAAATAAAGGCTGATAAGAAAGAAGGTAACTTAATTAAATTGCATGATGAAAAAGGTAAATCTATTCTGACCTTACGTATAGATTCGTTGCTCTATTTAAAATCTGAGGATAACTATGTGGAAGTTCATTTCCTTCATGACAAAATTGAACATAAAAGTCTTCTCAGAAACACACTCAAAAAAACCTCTTCACAACTACCAACAAGTCGATTTCTGCAAATTCATAGATCTTATGTAATCAATGCAAGTCACATAACTCAAATCAAACAGTCAAAAGGAAAGACATATATATTTCTGGATTACGTCGAAAACAACCCCTTTACATTGTCCTCCACATTTAAGAACTTATTCGAATCATCAATGAATGATAAAATTTGAAAGGCCATTTTCACCCCAAATTAAAAGAATTGACCCCATTTCGGTATCTCCAAACTTAATTATTAATTTGTTGTGGTTAAATTTCCAGATTAGTAAAGAGTTTATATCAGAATGAAAAGAAATCTAATTTTTATTTTTTTCCTCTTTCTCACTCAATATTTAATTTCTCAGAATGTAATCTCAGGCACAATATCTGCAGATGATGGTGAGCCTCTAATTGGAGCTAATATAATTGTCAAAGGATCCTCAGATGGAACAGTTACAGATATAGATGGTTCCTTTTCATTTAACACATCATCTTCATTTCCAATGACACTGATAGCCTCATTTGTAGGTTTTCAAACATCTAGTTTTACAATCAATGATAGCTCACCTATAGATATTAAACTTAATACGGGGAACATTCTAGCTGATGACGTGATTATATCCGCATCTAGAAAGGCAGAAAAACTTCAAGAAGCTCCCGCTGCAGTATCTGTTATAAGTGCAAAGGACGTTGCAGCCTCGGGAGGCTCTGTTACACCAATCAGAGCGCTTATAAACACTCCTGGAGTAGAACTCCAACAACAAACAGGGCAGCGTATAAATCTTGCTCTAAGAGGCAGTAGTGGAGTCTTTTCCACTGATGTATTCCCAATGTTAGACTATAGGTCGTTGATCACACCAGGATTAGAACTTTTCGATTCTCAAAACTCTCCTATTAATAACATCGATTTGGAAAGAATAGAAGTGGTTTTAGGACCTGGATCAGCATTGTATGGACCAGATGTCACTTCTGGTGTTGTACATTTCATTTCTAAAGACCCATTCAGACATCCTGGTACTACAGTAGAACTCATCTATGGGGAAATGAATACTTTCAAAACAGCCATAAGGCATGCCGGTCATAATGAAGAGGCTACTTTTGGATATAAGATTAATGCCCGCTATGGCAGTGGAGATGACTTTACTTTAGATCCAAATGACCCTGTAGGTCAATCTGTACTAGCCAATTTTCAAGAAACTGTGAGACGTGGATTCGTGACTGCTGGAGGATTTGTAGATCCACAACAAGATGGACCTACATTACTTACTCCAGGAAAAGTTCAAAAGCCTGAATATTGGGCAGCTGCTGTAAATGGGCAATTACATTTTCAACTTAACCAAGACACAAGAATTATAGGATCAGGTGGATGGAATGCAGGTAGTTCAATTTTTTATAATGACTTAGGTGAGGGATTCACCTTTTCTAATGAGTTATGGGGGCAGGCAAGACTAACTCATAAAGGACTATTTGCTCAGACTTACTTTATTAAAAATGATGGAGGTAATGACGACAACCCAGTATATCTGAATAGAACAGGACTAATAGTTCCTTTAGAAAGAACACACTTTGAAGCTCAGATACAATATAGCTTTGAAACTCCTAATTTTTTAAATGCTGAATGGACCACAGGCTTTGACTTCAGAGATGCAACTGCTAATACAGATAATCATGTATATGGAAGAAATGAAGATAATGATGACTATACGATCCATGGTGGATATATTCAATCTAAACTCAAATTTGGAGACAAACTAGATGTATTTCTTGCAGGTAGGTACGATGGATATAATTTTACTGATGAAAAGACTTTCTCGCCTAGGGCAGCAATGGTTTATAAACCAAGTCAATTTCACTCTTTAAGGTTTAGTTATAACAGAGCCGCTAATCCAATACCTGCATCAGATATTTATTTTGATTTACCTGTACAGACCACACCTGTTTTTAATGTTTGGAATATTGGAGGTTTAAATCCTCAGACATTTGACAATCCAATGATAACATGGTTAATTCCGGGAGTACCAGCTACCCCATTTAGTGCAGGATTTCCACTAGCTGCGGCTTATGCTGCTGTTACACCTGATGTTATACAAGGAATACAACAATTAGGTGCTGCCGATCCCAATTTAGCTCCTTTTGTCCCTGCACTTATACAATTATTAAGCAGTCAAGCACCTGCAGGATTCTCTGGTGCAATTGCTAGTACTGATTTGAATGGGAATGAACTTTTACCAGTATCAAATCCAACGAAATTAATATCAACACTTTCTGCTTATGAAGTAGGGTATAAAGGTCTTTTTAATGAAAAATTTGCTGCAGGTTTTGATGTTTATTATTTCAGAAGAACGGCTGCAGGAGGATTCTCTCAGGTTAGTCCTATAATCACAATGCTTAATCTGCCAAATGATTTAGGCTCAGGGGTACAGAGTACTTTCCAACCCCAAATAGAGGGATTCTTATTACAAAGTGGATTTGATGCTGCCAATGCTGCTGCCGTAGCAGGGCAGATTGGAGGAGTGCTAAATGGAGCATATACGGAAGCAGGCCAAGCCTTTCTTGGAATTCTAGCTTCAGCAGGCTTACCATTCCATGGAATCGTTCAGACTGATCAAGTACCAGCCACTGGGCTTCCTAATTTAGCTTTTGGCTACCCTACAAGAAACCCGGATGGTATAAGTGATGATTGGGGATTTGAAGTTCATACTAAGTATTATTTCACCGATGTTTTGACCACTTTTGCCAACTATACATGGTTTAACAGACCAACTGGAGAAGCAGGTGATCTTAACTTCCCGCAAAATAAAATTAGAGCAGGAATTAGTTATGGTCCTGATCTAGGATTTAGAGGTAGCTTGGCTTACCAATGGGATCAAGCATATACGTCAAACAACTCTACCTTCCCTGGTGAAATAGATGCCAAATCATTGGTAGATCTGACACTAGGATATGGAATGGAAAATGGAGTCAATCTTGAATTGTCAGCTACTAATTTATTTGATAATGAGTTTAGAGCACTTCCAGGTTTTCCAAAAATCGGAAGGAGAATTACTGGCCGTGCACTTTATAACTTCTAATTCAGCATTTTTGAAAAATATTTGAAATCATTTATAAAATAAGAATCGTGAAAAATTACATCTTCATCACATTAGCATTAGTAGCTCTATCTTTTGTTTCATGCAAACAAACAGAAAAAGATTCAGGAATGTTAAGTGCTGACAACCTTCATACTCAACTACAAAAAAAGCTTATCAATGCTAAGGCAGGTGACAACATTCTTTTACCTGAAGGTACTTTTTCGTTTAAAAGAAGCTTATCGCTAAATGATACACCGGGCATAACCATAAAAGGAGCAGGTAAAGGGAAAACTATATTATCATTTAAAAATCAAATAGAAGGTGCAGAAGGCATGCTCATTAAGAATGTAAAAGACATTACACTAGAAGGATTTACCATCGCAGATAGTAAAGGTGATGCTATAAAAATACAAGAGTGTACAAATGTCATAATGAGAGATCTAGAGACCACTTGGACTAATGGGAAATTAGCAACAAATGGTGCTTATGGACTCTATCCTGTGAGCAGTACAAATGTACTAATGGAAGATTGTGAAGCATCTTTTGCGATGGATGCTGGAATATATGTAGGACAGTCTAATAATGTGGTAGTACGAAATAACTATGTGCACGATAATGTAGCAGGGCTAGAAATAGAAAACACTGTAAATGGTGAAGTATATGGAAACAGGGCCATTGGAAATACTGGTGGCATGTTGATTTTTGATATGCCTGATCTACCACAAGCCAATGGTGATCGTATCAAATTCTACGATAACTATATGGAAAATAATAATGGTGAAAATTTTGCTCCTAAAGGAATGGTAGTGAGCACAATACCTCCAGGAAGTGGAATGATCTTGATGTCTCATTCTAATATTGAAGCATATAACAACACAATAAAAGGTCATAAATCTATTGGTATAGCAGTTAATTCTTGGTTATTCACAGGAGTACCTTTTGAGTCAGAAGATTTTGATCCATATTCTACTAATATTAATCTACACGATAACATTATCATTGGCACTGAAGGCCCTACGGATAACACCACTGATTATGGTAAGTTAATGACTGCTGCCTTAGGAGGCCAAGCCTATGATATAATGATCGATGGGATTTTTAAACCAAATGCAAATGGTGTACCTACAGCAACTTATTGCTTTAGAAACAATGGTGATGTTTCTTTTGTAAATCTAAATGCACACTTAGGAGACAGTCCTCAAGAAATAGCTGAAAATAAGACTCATGATATGAGTGTGTTTGAATGTACGTTGCCAAATTTTGATACTAACCAACATGATGCTTGGCTAGCAAGTAATTGAAACTAGAAATTAAGAATAAACAAAGGATAAAGAGAATTATTATGAAGACTTTTTTGGGCTTGGCATTGATAGCCACGAGTATGCTCCTATCCCAATGTCAAAAGAAAAATTACGGGGTGGTAATTATGCAGGGACCACATGACATGTTATCCGAATATAATTTCTTTGGAGGGCATTTAGGAGACCTACAGCCAATAAATGATGTACTACCTTATGATCTTAATAGTCCTCTCTTTTCAGATTATGCTCATAAAGCAAGGTTTGTTTGGATGCCAGAAGGGACGTCAGCTCAATATACAACAGACCATGTTTTAAAGTTTCCAGAAGGCACTGCACTCATCAAGAACTTTTACTATGAAAATGATGAAACTGACCTCACTAAAGGAAGAAATATTGTAGAAACACGTGTCTTAATAAATAGAGGAGAAGAATGGGATGCATATGGCTATATCTGGAATGAAGAGCAAACTGAAGCTACTTTCGAAGTCATTGGTGATATACAAGAGATATCATGGATTAACAAAGAAGGTCAAAAGCAGGATGTAGATTACATAATCCCCAATAAGAATCAGTGTAAAAGTTGCCACGCATACAAGAACAAACAACTGCCAATTGGGCCAAAAGTGCGCAACTTAAATAAAGATTTTGATTATGTTGATGGCAAAATGAATCAGCTGAAAAAATGGGCAGAAACTGGATACCTGTCAGGATGGACTGAAGGAACAAATGCACCAAGGGTGGCGGTATGGGATGATGAAAATGAGGGTATCCATGATAGATCAATGGCTTATTTAGACATAAACTGTGGTCATTGCCATAATCCAGATGGAGCTGCGAACACTTCAGGGCTCACACTATTAGCTGATTCTGAACTTAATTCCAAACTTGGAATATATAAGGCGACCGTTTCTGCCGGAGCTGGTACTGGTGGATTTACTTATTCCATAGTACCGGGTAATCCAGAAGAATCGATATTAGTCTACAGAATGAAATCTGATAATCCAGGCGCTATGATGCCAGAGCTAGGTAGAAGATTACTCCATACTGAAGGGGTGAGTTTAATCGAAGAATGGATAAGAGATATGGATGTTGCAGTAGTGAGTGGTCTAGAATCTGCCTTAGATTAACCATGACAAATTCCTTAAGTGGTATATTTAGAAAATATGGTCACTTAAAACATCATCATGAAATACACAACACTCTCAATTTTCCTATTAGGACTATCTATTCTATTCTCTTCTTGTAGTTCCAATCACTCTTTTAGTTCTTTCTACAAAGAAAACAAAGAAGACATTCAAATCCATGTTAACGCACCTAAGTGGTTGACCATGCTTTTTGTTCCTTCAGACGACAAAGCAGAAGTGAAACGATTTTCAAAAGGAATCAAAAAAGTAAAGCTCATGGTAACCGAAAATGAAAATGCTGAAAACATGAGTAAATCATTTGATTTATTCACCAAAGAACATGGATACACTCCTTATATGTATATCAATGATCATGATGAACAGATTAATCTAATGGCTAAACAAAATGGCGACTATATCACTGAAATTGTCCTAAAATATGACAGTTCTGATGAAACAGTATTAATCGGTCTTTTAGGTAAGATGCACCTCTCTACATTCAAGGACGCACTAAAAAAAGCATCAGAGACTGATTAGAAAAATCTTTTTAGAAATCATAATATACTTTTTGCTATGGAATGGTATGAAATTGAGAATGTAGATAACATACTTTCTCCTGCAATTGCAATTTATCCAAACAGAATTCATCATAATATACGTGAAATGTTGCGAATTGCCGGTAGCAACTATAGGCTTAGGACTCATGTAAAAACATATAAAATGCCTCAAATCGTCAAAATGCAGATGGATGCAGGTATTTCTAAATTCAAATGCTCAACCATTGTAGAGGCTGAGATGCTAATTGATGCTGGATGTATGAATATTTTACTTGCAATGCCTACAGTAGGTCCTGCGCAGAAAATGATACTAAATCTAAAAAGACAAAATACATCTACATCAATAAGTGCACTAATAGATCATCCAAGTCAAATTAAATTTTGGAAAGAGGTTTTGAATCAGGACGAAAGCATCGATCTTTTTATAGACATAAATGTAGGAATGAGTAGAACTGGAATTGATCCAGAAAAGGCTGAAAATCTATATCAATTTCTTGTTGCTGAATCTCAACTAAAAGTCAGAGGTCTACATGTATATGATGGACACAATAGAGTCAATGACTTTAATGAAAGAAAAAATCAAGTCGATAAAGAGTTTGAAAGTGTAAATAAACTTTTGAATGAAATAAATGATGATACACTTGAAATTGTTTGTGGAGGAAGTGTCACGTTTCCATGCCACGCATTAGATCAGAAACGAACACTGTCCCCTGGCACTACCCTACTCTGGGACGCTGGATATGGCACTAATTTCCCTGATATCAAAATGAAAAATGCAGCGGTCCTCATAACTCGAGTCATAAGCAAGCCAGGTAACAACAGAATTTGTCTTGACCTCGGTCACAAATCTGTGGCTTCGGAGATGCAAAATCAAAGAGTCGTGTTTCCTCAACTTGATGATTACGAGAGAGTAGGGCATAGTGAAGAACACTTGGTCTTACAACTTAACAACAGGTCGAAGATTAATATAGGTGATGTACTTTATGGAATCCCATGGCATATCTGCCCCACGATAGCTCTACATTCTGAGGTAGCTGTAATCCAATCCAATAAAGTCGTAGACTTTTGGGCAGTCACTGCTAGGCACAGAAAATATAGACTAGCATAGAGGCAAAATAAGTACCACCTCTTCGTTCATCTTTTTACTAGTTTAAAGTTTCAATTTTTTAAAGTTATGATGACAAGAAGAGAATCCATCAGAAACATATTAATCGCTTCATCTGGCACACTGTTTCTAGCAGGGTGTACGGAAGCCAATGCAATTGAATTTTTGAAAAACGAAAAGCTCTTACTTAATAATAGACATCTGAATTATATCAGTAATATTTCTGAAGCATTGGTACCTGTCTCTCATTTAGGTGAAACCATGGGGAGTCCGACTTCATTCATTATGACTATGATAAATGACTGTCACAGCTCTAAAGACATATCAAAGTTTGCTACTGGTTTTGATCAATATAAATTACTAATGAAAGAGAGCAAAATAAAAATTAAAAATGCTGATCCTGACAAAGTAATTGAAGTTGTAAAAACAAGATTAGAGGCCATTGAGCCTCAAGCTGAAATGATCTTTTTTATCAATAAAATAAAAAGATTAGCTGTGAGACATCTCAAAACCTCACAACTTTATATGCAAGATGTAATGGAATATAGATTAATCCCCACCACCTATGAAAGCTGCCTTCCAGCTTAATAATATTAAAAATCGATAAGAGTAAAAAATGGCTAATAATAAATATGATGCAATTGTAATTGGAGCTGGAATGAGTGGTAGTTGGGCAGCGAAAGAGTTGTGTGAGAAAGGTGTGAAAACTCTATTATTAGAAAGAGGAAGAGATGTAAAGCATATCGAAAATTACCCGACTACAAACTTGAATCCCTGGGAATTTAAACATAGAGGAGATATACCACATGACATAAAAGAAGCTAATCCTGTAATCAGTAGATGTTATGCATATCGAGAGGACAATCAACACTTCTTTGTAAAAGACAGTGATCATCCTTATGTCCAAGACAAACCTTTTGATTGGATCAGAGGATATCAAGTAGGAGGTAAATCACTCATGTGGGCCAGACAGACTCAAAGGTGGAGTGATTATGATTTTGAAGGCCCTGATAGAGATGGTTTTGCTGTGGACTGGCCTATTCGATATAGCGATTTAGCCCCCTGGTATAGTCATGTAGAAAAATTCGTAGGGATTTCAGGAAATAAAGATGGATTAGACAGCTTGCCAGATGGAGAATTTTTACCTCCATGGCAACTGAACTGCGTGGAAGAGTATTTCAAAGAAGTGGTGTCTAAAAACTATAAAGATCGGCATATGATCTATGGTCGTTGTGCACATCTCACAGAACCACAAGAAATACATAAGCAGCAAGGACGAGGACAATGTCTTAATCGAACAGAATGCGAAAGAGGATGCCCTTTTGGTGGATATTTCAGTGCTAACTCATCTACTATTCCATGGGCACTAAAAACTGGAAACTTAACACTAAGACCATTTTCTGTGGTAGAATCTATTCTCTTTGATAAAGAGAATAACAAAGCCTCTGGAGTAAGAGTAATTGACACAAATACCAAAGAAGTTATAGAATATGAGGCTGATGTTATTTTCCTCAATGCAGGTGCTATAAATACAACAGCATTATTACTCAATTCTAAATCTGAGACATTTCCTGATGGATTAGGAAATCATAATGGTATTCTTGGAAAATATGCGGCTTTCCATAATTATCGTCCCACAATCAGAGCTAGATATGAAGGTTTTGATGATAAAAAATCATTAGGAAGGCGACCTACTAGTGGATATGTACCTCGATTCAGAAATGTAAAAAGGCAGGAAACTGATTTCCTACGTGGATATGCTGCTGGTTTCGGAGCCAATAGGTGGAAACAAACCGCCCCAACAGATAGCCTAGGAAGAGAACTCACTGACAACATTATGAATGACAAACCAGGGTTAAGCCCTTGGATGGTAAACTCGCATATGATGGGTGAAACGATTCCAAAGGAGACCAGTTATTTTGCATTGGATGAAAATAAAAAAGATGAATGGGGTATGCCTTTGATTAAGATTTCAATGGACTATGATGAGAACGATGAAAAAATGATTCAGGATTTCTTCGAGCAGTTTACTGAAATGTATGAGAAGGCAGGTTTTGTGGATATCAGGACTCACGATAGCCACAAGGCACCAGGTTTGGACATTCATGAAATGGGCGGCGTAAGAATGGGACGTGATCCCAATACTTCTTTGCTCAATGAATGGAATCAACTACATAGCTGTAGTAATGTGATAGTTACTGACGGAGCATGCATGACTTCCACCTCTACTCAAAATCCATCACTAACCTATATGGCTGTAGCTGCCAGAGCAGCAAATCATGTGATAGACGAAAGCAAAAAAGGAAATTCAATCTAACCGTAGAATCTTTCTAGTCTTTCATCGAAAATCAAGAAAATACATTTGGCTTTCCATTGTCTTTATGTAATTTCAGTGAATGGGAGAATTCTGTACATATTGTAATACTCTACATCGTGCATTTAGCGATGCCAATTACTGCTCCATAAAAGGAGATGAACTCTCTAGAGTTAGGTCAAATGCATACTATTTTCAGTCTAATGATTTAGATTCAGGAGATCACATTTCTCGATTGTCTATTAGAACAATTAATAGAGGATATCAGAATCATTTTATAAATGGAAGAGAATATTTGTTAAATAAGGACCGATGCCTCATTGTTCCAGAAGGTGCATCCTTCGAAAGTCAATTAAAAACCATCAATCCAATTGAAGGACTTCTAGTCGCTTATAGTAAAAATGATATTAGCCATTTGAAGTATTGGAAAAATTCAACAGACACTCAACTTTTAGACAATCCTTTTGAGATAGATAATTACGATATCTGTAACAATGTCATCAGTTTTGATAAGAGTTATAAAATCTACAAAAGAGCAGAATTCATCCAATATGCTATCAAAAAAGGACTAAATCGCTCTCTTTACTATGAAGAACAATTTCTATTCTTATTAAGAACGGTTCTTCAAGATATCCATGAAATAAAACAGAAAGTAAAAAACCTAAAGGCGAAAAAGAATTCAACTAAAAAAGAGATATATAAAAGAATTAGCCGAGTAAAAGATTATATAGATTGTAATCTGAAAGAGAAATTAGACCTGAAGACATTAAGTCAAATATCTACGATGTCACCATTTCATTTATTAAGAAATTTTCAATCCATATATGGTATTACTCCTCATCAGTATGTGAGTCATCAACGATTAGAAAAAGCAAAATTCTTGTTGAAAGATACACATCACACTCTTGATAAAATATTGTCAGAAATTGGTTTAGAAAATAAAAGCTCCTTTACCCGATATTTTAAAAATAAAACAGGTTTTACCACATCAGAATATCAAAACTCAACCAATAGATTAATGTAAGATTGTTATTGTATTATTCCTTGCAGTCGCATAAGAGATTGTCAGAATAATTCTGCTTTACTAATTTATACCCTTTAGTATATGGGTATCCTCCATTGATACCAAGGTTTTCTGTGGAGATGTTATATTCACAATTAAATGTAAGGACGCTTCCTTCACCTAAATCATTTGGATCGCAGAAAGCATTTTGTGCATCTTGACATTCGAAGGTTAATGCACTACCTATTACATTTTGTAGGATATCCTTTATATCTATTTGATACGCTTCCACTAATTCATTATTTATGAATGAAGCATATCTTCCAGTCGGCTCTCCAATTCTTCTAATTGTGGTATCTGAAAGAAGAAAATCATTGAACTGAAATGATTTGATTTTAGCAGCTAGTTCGAAATTAGAGTTTTTTTCAAAATCCAAATTATCAAATGCTTCTGTATATGTTTTGGTTTCAAGGTTGAAATATTTTGGGGTCAAAGGCTCTCTATTCTTATCAATCCAAATCTCATGATACATTTGTTCGAACCCAATCATACGTTTACCCTTTTGAAAATCATCAGCAGATAGTATACATTTTAATCTTTGATCCAATCCTTTGGCCAAATAGTATAACCCGGGTTTTCTACCAGGAAGAGGAATCACATATTCATTTTCTAAAGTCCACATACCTTCATAAGCGCTGCAAGGGCAATATTGTTGAGCATTGGCTACATTAACATAAGGTGACATGAACTCACTTCGATAATCTCTATCAAAAAACTCTGTAAGCACAAATGAAGGGTCAATTAATTCTTGTTTATTAGTCAATTTAGAATTTGAAAATTGTAAAAAGAAGAACGATAGTGAGGCTGTCAGGAGCACAGCTATCAAAGAAAATAGATTCCTTCTTGTAAATCGAACGGTTGATGTTTGGTCTTTTCTTAGAGTATTAATTTTATATTCTAATAATTTGTTCTCCTCTCTAACCTTTTCGTATTCCTGTATCTGTTCTATGTTTTTGATAGATCTGATATACATCCCTTCGGTTGCTGTGCCTGAAGAAAGCTTACTGAACTGACTGGCACTTATACATAGAATATCTGCAATATCTCCATATGAGTGACTACCAAAACGGGAAGTAATGGGCTGATGATCGCCGAAATTTTCTATTAGCTTATTTATAAATGTTGCATGAAGATCAGAAGCCATCCTTTTACTCTTCGGTGTAAAAAAGTGTAAAACAGTATAAAGTCACGAATTATGAGCCAAAAGAAAGATATTCTTTTGTTTCTTGTAACTGACTTAATTTATTATGCTAATCGATTCTAACATTTGATAATGATTCACTTATAAAAAGTACAATTTAAAATGTTATCGAGTCTCGATTGTACGAATAATTACCGATTTATTTTTAATAATTAGCAAGAATGGCATACCATCCTATGAACTTGAAACCTAATTTTTGATTAATAGAAAATTTCTCACTCAAACTAAGAAATTGGTAAATCAAATCGGAATATTACAAATAGGATTAGGACCACTCGGTCTTAAAATCAATCAATACATCGAAGACAAAAAGTCAATGAAAACGGTGGCGGCCATAGATATCAATCCTTCATTAAAAGGTAAAGATTTAGGAGAATTATCAATCAATAAAAATAGTGGCGTCCAAATCAAGAATAGCATTACTGAAGTTGAGAATATTGAAGATGTTGATGTAGTGATCTTAACAACTACTTCAAATTTTGCGAGTGTAGCTCTACAGATAGAAGAAATATTAGATTATAAACTACCTATTGTGTCAACATGTGAAGAGCTCACCTACCCATGGAAGCTTGATGCTGAACTAGCATCAAGCTTAAATGAAAAAGCCAAAACTAACAATGTGGCGATTGTATCAACTGGTGTAAACCCGGGTTTCCTTATGGATACACTTCCTACAATGCTTACCGCAGTGTGCAAAGAAGTGGATCATATCGAAGTTCATAGAATTCAAGATGCTCAATCTAGAAGAATACCATTTCAAAAGAAGATTGGTGCAGGGATTACCTTAGAAGAATTCGAAAAAAGAAAACAAAGTGGCAGTCTAAGACATGTAGGACTTACTGAATCTATGGAGTTCATAGCAAAAGCAATGGATTGGCCACTTGATCATACTGAAGATGTCATCTCTCCTATAATTGCTACAGAAAATATCGAAACTCCAAATATGTCCATTTCAAAGGGTGACGCAATGGGAGTGAGACAGATTGGTAAAGGTTTAGTCAATGGCGTGGAAAAAATAAAACTTGTTTTTGAAGCGGCTGTAGGAACCGGAATATCTTATGATGAAGTGCTGATCAAAGGAAATCCAAATATTAAATCTAGGATTGAAGGTGGAGTACATGGGGACATAGCTACCTGTTCAATCGTTCTTAATGTGGTCCCAGTATTATTAAGATCCAGTCCCGGATTGAAAACAATGAATGACTTAAGTATTGTATCAATTGCAAACTAAATTTTGGTAAAATTGATATAGAAATAATTAAATATTATGACATTTTTATTAAATCAAAAACTATTCACATGAAAAAACTATCGCTATTACTGGTCTGTATGGTGTGGTGTTGTATGAGTACATTAGTAGCTCAACAAACAGTCACAGGTACAGTCACAGATTCTAACGGAGAAGCAATGATCGGTGTAAACATCCTCGAAGATGGCACCACCAATGGTACTATTACTGACCTAGACGGGACTTATAATTTAAGCGTGGCTAATGGAGCCACTATAGTTTTCAGTTTTACTGGTATGACCACTACAACTGAAGCGGTAAATGGAAGATCTACAATAGACTTGGTAATGAGTGAAGCCTCTGAGTTAATTGATGAGGTAATTGTCACTGCCCTTGGATTTGAGGTCAAAAAGGATAATACAGGTACCACGGCTGCTACAGTAAAACCTGAAGTAATAGGACGATCAGGAGAGATTAATCTTCTAAATGCCCTTGGTGGAAAGGCATCAAATGTGGAGATCTCACGATCTAATGGAGATCCCGGAGCCGGTTCTACAATTAGAATTAGAGGCGCAAATTCTATTACAGGTTCATCTAACCCATTAATAATTTTAGATGGGATTCCCATTGATAACTCCACTACTTATGGAGGAGGAAACAATTCAACGGGTGGTCGAACAGGTGGTGTATCACAGCAAAGTAGATTAAATGATATTAATCCAGCTGATATAGCTTCTGTCAATATATTGAAAGGTGCATCTGCTGCTGCTCTATGGGGAGCAAGAGCCTCTAATGGAGTAATTGTAATTACAACTAAAGAAGGAAAATCAGGAAAGGCTAATATATCTTATAAATCAACTATGTCTTTTGACTATGTGAATCAACGATATGAACTTCAAGATTCTTGGGGACAAGGAAGAGGTGGAGTTTACGGTGCAACTAGAGCAGAGTCTTGGGGAGATTTTATCGCAGATAGATCAGGTGGTGCTGATGAAGTCGATCAAAGTGGTCAAAGCTTTGTAGCTGAAGATGGCACTGTGTATTATCCTATCACAGGTAAAAATGATAGAACATCCCACTTAGACGATAATTGGGATGAAGTATTTCAGACAGGTGGTTTTTTCCAAAATGATTTGACAATAAGTGGAGGAAATGATAAAATGACATACTTCTTAAGTTTAGGTCGAGTGGATCAAGAAGGTATTGTGAGAGAAAGTGATTATGCTAAAACAAATGTTCGATTGAATAATAAATTCTATGCTACTGATTGGCTGACAGTATCTTCAAAAGGTAGTTTTATCAATACAAAATCAAATAGAATTCAGCAAAACTCGAACACATCAGGGCTTTTATTAGGTCTGCTAAGAACTCCAGCTGATTTTGACCAAACAGATTATATTGGTACATATTTCAATAATAGTGGCGAGGCTTTTGCTCAAAGACACAGGGCTTATAGAAGATATTTAGGAAATAACAATAACCCTATATACAATAATCCATTATGGACTATTTATGAGCAGACTGCTGGAAATACAGTTAACAGATCAATCTTCTCTACAGATATTGACATTACTCCGGCTAACTTCTTACAGATTACGCTAAGAGGTGGAATAGATACATATACTGATGAAAGAGAATACTTTTTCCCTATTGGATCAGGAGGCTCTAGACAAAATGGAATCTTATCTGAAGATTTGATACGCCGTCAGCAAATAAATTTTGATGCCATTGCTAGAGGAACATTTAGTCTTTCTCCTGATATTGGATTAAACGCTACTGTAGGATGGAACTTCAACGATAGACGAAGAAAAACAAACAGTGATGAGATCGTAGGATTCCAAGTGAATGTGAGGAAACCTACAACAGCATTAAATGAAACACAAGCCAATTCTGCTTATTCAAATAGTAAGTTTAGGGCAAGATCAAATAGAGCATATGGAGTTTTAGCATTTGATTTACTAGATGAATTTTACGTGACATTGTCAGGTACATCTGAAGCATCATCCACATATGCTGAAAACTTCTTTTATCCTGCATTTGATGGAGCATGGCAGTTTACAGATAGATTAGAATCTGGAATTTTGAGCTTTGGTAAATTGAGAGGGTCATGGGGTAAAGTAGGTATTGCACCACCAGCACATGCAGCTCAGACAACAGCTGAAGGTGGGTTTAGCTATTCTACATATAGTGATCCATTAGATATTAGCCTTTTCGGAGGTGGATTTAGATTAGATGATGACAGAGGAAATCCAAACCTTGAACCAGCCATTAAAACAGAATGGGAAATTGGTGCTGATTTGAGATTCTTCGATGATAGGTTATCGGTAGGAATGACTTATTACAACAATCAAATTATAGGTGACCACATTAGTGTAGATCTCACGCCATCATTTGGGTTTGATACCCAGATTGCTAATGCAGCTGATATGGAAAACAAAGGATTTGAAATGGACTTTGACTACACATTCGTAGAAAATAAAGATTTTGATATAGCCATCTTCGGAAACTGGAGCAGGAATGAAAATCTAGTTACAAATCTTTCTGGTACAGAGACAATTGACTTATCAGGTGCTTCTGTAAGTAGTAGAGCGATTGTGGGCCAACCACTAGGTGTATTGTATGGCACAGGCTCGCAGACTAATGCTGATGGTTCATTTATATTAAATGACAATGGTTTCCCACAGATTACTCCAAGACCTATCATTCTAGGAAACCCTAATCCTGATTGGAGAGGAGGTCTAGGATTCAGAGTGGATTATAAAGGAGTAAAATTGAGTGCTCTAGTAGAGCATTCTCATGGTGGTGTATTTTCACCTAGAACACTTCATGTATTGAATAGATTTGGTACTACACAAGTGACCGCTAATAGAGAGACTCTAACTCAAGATTTAGTGAACTATGGTGGAAATACGATTCCTGCTGGTACAGTAGTAAGAGGTAATATTCAAGACTTTGGAGGAGGACCCGTTTTACTAGATGAATCTTGGTACCGTACAGGTATTGGAGGAGGATTTGGTGACAATCAAGCTTATAATTTCTCAGTATATGATGCTACGTTCACCAGATTAAGAGAAGTTACTTTAGGATATACAATTAAGAATGATTGGTTATCTAGCAAAGCAAAAATTGGCTCTATAGATCTCAGCGCTTCTGGACGTAACTTATTATTGATTGACAACATCCCAGGTATAGATCCTGAAATAAATCAAGTAGGTGTAGGTAATGCTAGAGGATTGGATTATTTCACTAATCCAAGTACGGCGTCCGTTTTATTCAGTCTTGTTATAAATTATTAATCAATAGAAAAATTGATAAAATGAAAAAATTAATATATACGACTCTATTGATGTCTGCTATGCTCCTGTTTTCATGTCAGGACCTTGTAGACGGAATAGACGACAATCCAAATGACATTACTATTGCCGATGTGGATGCCACATTGTTTCTTACTGGTTCGCAACTAGCAAATACAAGTGCATCCTTAGGACATCTTAATCGAATAGCAGGTATGTGGTCAGGTCAGTTGACAGGACTTAGTTCTTTGTATTCAAATATTTATGGCTACTCTATATCTACAGCAGAGTCAGTAGGTACTTGGGGCAGAATCTATATTGGTATCATTCCTAATGTAAGGCACATGAGAGCTCAGCTCCCTAATGATGCTTTAGTTCAAGGAATTGCCAAAACGCTGGAGGCTCAAGCTGTTGGTCTGGGTGCTTCTTTATTTGGCGATGTTCCGTATTCTCAGGTAAATACAGAAGAGGTAGATGATCCATCATTTGATAATCAGATGGATGTTTTAAACTCTGTGATCAGTCTTTTGGATGGAGCAATAAGTGATTTCAACAGTGCCGGAAGTGGACGTAATCTTGATGTTGATATTTATTATGGAGGAGATGCAAATCAGTGGAAAGCTGCGGCTAATACTCTTAAAGCAAGATATCAGATGATTATGAGAGACTATAATGGTGCATATGCTTCCGCACAAAGTGGGATCTCAAGTGCCAATGATAATATGCAACATATCCCAAGAGGAGATGCCAGTGTTTCAGCAGGAGACAAGAATCTTTTCTGGGAAATACTAGAAGGTTCACGTACCGGTGATATAGGAAGTGCTGATAGTTATTTAGCTAAAATGCTAGATCCTACTGCTGCGGAATATAGAGGAAATGCTAAAACTGATGAGACTGCAAGAGGTGCTTATTCATTTGTTGATGCGTCTGGTGGTGCTAACAACTCAGGAATCATAGAGCAGTATGAACCTCAAAATATTGTTTCATATGAAGAAAATCAATTGATTTTGGCAGAAGCTGGTGCACGAACTTCTGGATTTGATACTGGATTAGGGCACCTTAATGAATTCAGAGCATGGCTCAATGGAGGAGGAAGATTGAACAGTAACTTCTCTGGTATGCCATACTCATATGAGGCATACGAAGCTGCTGATTTTGATGCTAGTGGAATGGAAAATGCTGATGGAATAGCTTCTGATAGAGCTCTTCTGAGAGAAATTATAGAAGAAAGGTATGTATCTGGTTTTGGTGAATTCATGCCGTTTGATGACGCTAGAAGATTGAGAAAATCTGATAACGATCTTTCAGTACCATTTCCTTTAAATACTACAGCAGCTTCAGCTCACCCTGAACGCTTTCCTTATTCTGATGATGAGTTAAATTCTAATTCAAATGCTCCATCTTCAGATCCAGGAATATTCTCAAAAACTAGAGTAAACGAATAGTTTTTTTTCATACAAGTTTAGAAAAAGGGTGGCTTTTAAAAGCTACCCTTTTTTATTCAAAAAAGTCCTTCTACTTCATATTAATCTGATTCAAAAATTCAGTTGTACTAATCTTCTTATATGAATTATTTTACATTGACTCTTATTCTTCTCAGTTTCTCAAATCAAATTTTATCACAATCAATAATCCCTAAAAAAGTCCTATTTGTAGGAAATAGCTATACCTATTATTGGAATCTACCTCAAAATGTCCATCTGATGGCAGCTGATCAAGGCATTAATCTTGAAACTTTTCAATCTACAGCAGGAGGAAGTAATTGGAGCCAACATTACAAAGGACTGAGAGGGCTAAAGACAATTGAAAAAATCCAAAATGGTAATTTTGATATTGTTGTTCTTCAGAATCACAGCAGAAGTTCTTTGGACTTTCCAGACAGTCTAATGCACTATGGTCAGCTTTTAGCCAAAGAGATAAGACAATCGGGTGCTCAACCAATGCTCTATATGACGTGGTCACGTGAGTGGGACCCTTTCATGATTGAGACCATAAGTGAAAAATATAAAGAACTAGGCCTTAAAATTAGTGCTCCAGTAGCTCCTGTGGGATTAGCATTCGAAATGGCACGCAAAATGAGACCTGATATTGACTTATACGCCACTGATGGAAGTCATCAATCCACCATAGGTACCTATCTTGCCAGTTGCGTCTTTTACGCTATGTTGACTGGTAGATCCCCTGTAGGAATCAGTTCCAGATTAATAACCGAAGATGCAGTAGGAGAAAAATTGTATATCAATATCCAATCAGCCGAAGATGCCGTATTTTGTCAAAAAGTAGCAGAAAAGGTGGCAAATGACTTTATGGACTAACAAGGAGTAATATTCATATGGATAGCAAAAAAATAGGCCTTATATCTGGGCCATTGGCCTTTTTAATAATTACTTTATTCTTTCATCCAGAAGGAATGAGTGATTCCGCTAATGCAGTTTTAGCGTCAACCGTATGGATAGCTATCTGGTGGATCACTGAAGCTCTCCCTATTGCGGTTACAGCCATGCTCCCTATAATCCTTTTTCCACTTACTGGTGCACTTCCTTTATCAGAAACCACAGCTTCCTTTGGGCACAAATATGTCTTCTTATATGTAGGGGGATTCATTTTAGCTATAGCTATAGAGCGATGGAATCTTCACAAAAGAATAGCTCTGACCGTCATTAACATCATTGGTACAAATGTGACTATGATCATTCTGGGATTTATGATTGCCACTGCATTTTTATCCATGTGGATCAGCAATACGGCTACATCAGTGATGATGCTTCCTATAGGAATGGCTATTATTTCGCAACTAAAAGACAATCCTAACACAAAAGAAGATGAAAACGAAATTTTTGGAAAAGCCTTAATGCTTGCAATTGCTTACAGTGCGTCCATAGGTGGTATGGCAACCCTTATTGGAACTCCACCAAATGTAATCTTAGCAGGTATTGTAGAAGAAATGTACCCAGTGGAAATAACATTTGCTAGTTGGATGATGTTCGGTTTACCTATTTCAATAATATTACTTTTAATATGCTGGAAGTACCTTACTTCTTTTGCTTTCACATTTAAACAAAAGGGATTCCCTGGCGGACGTGAAGAGATTAAAAAACAACTTAATGCATTAGGCCAAATAAGCTATGAAGAAAAATTAGTTTTTGTAGTTTTTACACTAACAGCAATAGCATGGATCACAAGATCATTCCTTCTCAAAAATATAATACCTAACATCGATGATACAATAATCGCGATGATTGCAGCTATAGCGCTTTTCTTAATTCCTGCTGGCAAGGAAAAAGGTAGGAGTCTCGTGACCTGGAGTGAAGCTGTAAAACTACCATGGGGCATACTTTTACTTTTTGGTGGAGGTCTTGCTCTTGCTGAAGGATTTAAGTCAAGTGGCCTAGCAGTCTGGATTGGAAGTCAGATGACTCTTCTTGATGGAATGGCACTATTGGTTTTATTGCTCATTCTCATTGCGGCTGTAAACTTCCTCACAGAAATCACATCCAACTTAGCTACTACTGCTATGTTGTTGCCAATTCTCGCTCCTTTAGCACTTACTATTGATGTACATCCTTATATCCTTATGGTCGGAGCTACTGTTGCCGCTTCTTGCGCATTCATGCTTCCTGTAGCTACACCTCCCAATGCAGTAGTTTTTGGTTCTGGTTATCTCACTATACCTGATATGTTTAAAGCAGGAATTTGGATGAATATAATTTCCATCATTCTACTCACACTCATTACCTATTTCTTTTTACCATTTATTTGGGGCTTTGATCCAATAGCCTTTCCGATCAATTGGAAATAGAAAACAATTAGAAGGACTCACAGATGTAGGCTAACTAAGAACTAATTAGCCCTAAGCAAAATTTAATCGAAATATTTCTAGTGTTTATCAATCATTTTGGCAATCCCTTTGTTAAGAAGATATCTTCAAAACAAAATATACTGGAAATATCATGAAAAAATACCTACTTCTTTCATTTGTATTTTTAATATCCTTTTCTGTAAATGCCCAATTTGGCGGTTTCGGAGGAGGAGCACCTAAAATAAAAGGTAAAATATCTGGATCTGTCATAGATAGCATTAGTGGTGCTGCGGTTGGATTCGCATCTATTTCTATCAAAAGAAAAGGAAGCAAAAAAATACTTAACGGTACGCTCTCAGAAGATGATGGAAAATTTTCGTTTACGGATATCACACCAGGGAAGTATGAAATGGAAATTACATTTCTTGGATATGCTGATAAACTGATCTCGGCCATTGAAACAACAAAAAAATCTCCTGATAATAATCTTGGAGCTTTATACATCATTCCATCTGACATACTTCTCGATGAAATAGAAATTACAGAAAAACGAGCATTGATTGAGAATAAGGTAGATAGAATTGTTTTCAATGCAGAAGATGACTCTTCCATTTCTGGTGGAGATGCCACAGATGTATTGAGAAAAGTTCCTAACCTTTCTGTGGATTTAGATGGAAATGTATCAATCAGAGGATCACAAAACATCAAAATCCTAATGAATGGAAAACCCTCTGGTATGTTTTCGAATAATGTAGCAGATGCCTTAAAAATGTTTCCAGCAGATCAAATTAAAAAAGTCGAAGTTATTACTTCTCCTGGTGCTAAATATGATGCGGAAGGGAGTGGAGGTCTCATTAATATTATTACTAAAAAGGCAGAAATATCAGGTATTGCAGGATCAGTTAATGCTTCTGTAGGAAATAGACAGAATAATTCTTTTGTCAACTTGAATGCCGGTAAGGGTCGATTTGGTTCTACTATAAATGGTGCTGTATTTTACAGTGTTCCACAAGATGGCGATTTAATCTTCAGAAGGACAGATAGAATAAATGGAAGCGATAGAACATTGACTCAAGACGGTGTCAGAGAGACACAAAGACTAGGGTTTAATGGGTCAGCCAGTGCATTTTATGACATCAATGCATACAATGCTATTAACACCTCTTTCTCTACTAGAGGATTTGGCTTTGATGTAAATGGTGATATAAATGGTGAACTTATATCCCCCAATTCTGCTGAAAACTTCTCCTTTGTAAGGGATCAAGTAGATGATAATATCAATGATGGATTCGATTGGAATACTGATTACACTCGAAAATTTGAAGGAAATGAAACTCAGGAATTGGTAATAGCCTATCAATTAAGTAAAAACAACCAAGATCAAGAGATTAATATTTTAGAAACTAACACATTCGAATTTTTCAATAGAGATGAGTTTATCTTTAATGATAGTGACAACTTTGAACATACTGGTCAACTAGATTACACTCATCCCATCTCTAAAAAAATAACTCTTGAGACTGGTGCTAAAACTGTAATCAGGGATATAAAAAGTGATTACCAATATAGCACTCGTGCTTTTGGAACTACAGGAGACTACTCTCTTGATGCTAATCGATCAAACATATTCAATTATGATCAAAATGTAATGGCTGGGTATGGGCAACTAAAATTTCCTGTCGGCAAATTGCTTTTGATAACTGGATTGAGATATGAACGGACGGAAATAGCAGGAGCTGATGATAAAAACGAGCTAGGTTTTGAAAATAGCTATGATAACTATATTCCAAATTTTACCATTTCCAGAGCTCTGAAGAACTTTAGGAATTTGAAATTGAGCTACAGTAAGAGAATACAAAGACCTAGTTTAAGATTTATCAATCCATTTAACAATACAACTGATAGAACTAATGTGGTTATTGGAAATCCGACTTTAGCTCCAGAAATCACCCATCAAATAGAAGTAGGATACAATACAAGAGTAGTAGGGTTTAACATCTTTGGCTCAGGGTATTTCAAAAAGACCAATGATATAATAGAACAGATACTGATTGTTCAGCCAAGTGGAGTTTCTCTCAATACTTTTGACAATGTTGGGACCAATAACTCCGTAGGATTAAACCTATTCATTAACAAATCAATTAAGAAACTCAATTTCAGAATTGGAGGTGATGTCTTCACTTATAATGGAGAAGGCCAGATTAATGGAGAGCAATTAAGTAATAGTGCCCTACAGTATCAAATATTCACTGGTGGTGATTATGCTATTTCTAGTACTTGGAAAGCTGACTTTTTTGGATTTTTCAGGTCAGACCAACCCACTCTTCAAGGATCAACACCAAGTTTTTCAATAATGGGAATAGGCATCAGAAAAGACTTGAAAGACTGGAGTATTGGTCTTAGAGTGATTGAACCTTTTAGTGAAAACAAATCCTTCGTATCAGATCAAGAAGGAGAAAATTTTTCCCAGTTTACTTCTTTCCAATTGCCATTTAGATCAATTGGCCTCAACGTCAGATATAAATTTGGAAAAGTAGACTTCAAAGAAAGAAGATCAAAAATCAGGAATACAGATCAAAAATCAGGTGATGATGGTCAAGGCGGTGGCAATCAAGGAGGCAGTGGACCACCAAGAGGATAATTAAGACTTCAAAAATATTTTTTAAGAGGCTTAGACTTGCATCATTCTAAGCCTCTTTTTAGGGGTATTCAGAAGTGCCCT
>DKPS01000281.1 GCA_002471345.1 Saprospiraceae bacterium UBA7328 | reverse complement strand
AAAGCATCTACATCACTCAAAGCAGTGGCTATGGCTTTTTGTTCCTCCATAGAAGGAATTGGTATGGGAAATTCTCTCACTACCTCAACATTCAAATTTTGAACACCACCACCAGCAAATTGCCCATTTTTCGCTAAAAATTTGTAATAATTACTATTTAGTATTGATTTTAAATAATAATTGTAAAGAATAGATTTAGGCTTTATTAATGTAAGACTAACATAAATTGCAAAATCTAAATCAAAATCAATAACACCAGCTTCTCCAATACCAGCACCTACTCTTGTATAAAGTATATCACCTTTTTCAGGTTTATTGTTTTTTGTAATCTTACCATATAAATCTTTTGTAATGTATTTTATCTGATTAGGAACTACCTTACCTTTTTGCACATGGGATGCACTTAAAAAAGGCATACCTAAAGATTCACTGACGTATTTAGGTGTTGCCGCAACACCACAAGTAATTGCGTTTGTAACATCTTTGAACTTTTCAACCCTCCAATCCTCTGGAATCAACCCAACCTCTGTTTGCTTATAGCCTTGTTTTGTCATTAGTTCCATACCAACCCCATGTTTTCAAGGTGAGCCGCTACTTTTTCTTCTAAACCTTGGGTTTGGTTATCCAATTCGCCCATGGTGTTTTCATAACGTGTAGCCAGTTCTTTAATTCTACCTGTTAAACGCTGTGATATGGCATCAATTTCTGTTTGTATGGCTGCTTGTAAACTGGCCAGCCACTTGTCTTCTACTACCAAGGTTCTTACTTCTGCTTCTGTAAGAGCTTTAAATTTGGCTAAGGTGGCTTCATCTAATGCTGCTACTTTGGCTTTTACATCTTTCTTTAGCTTGGCTTCTTTGGTAAATAAATCCAATACTTTCTTAGCCAATGCTAAAGCTTCTGCTTCATCTGCATTGTTCTTATTGGCTTTTATAAAGGCTGTGATGGTGGTTTTGGTAATACCACCTTTATCATTGGTAGCTTCACTCAATACCCCTTCTTCCCCTGCATGCTCTTCTGCTATTCCAGTAATTTCAGCTTGTGTACTTTCTATACTGGCTTCTATATCTTGTAACTCCTGTTGTTCTGCTGCCAAGTATTTAGCAATCACCAACTCCTTTGGAATTAAATCACAAGTCCAACCTTTATCTGTTTCCTTTCCAGATTTCTTATTCTTTTCAATGACACGCTTTACCGTGGCTACCCACCCATCCTCTACCAACAAATAGACATCATCTTTTAGAGTTTCATTCCAGTAATCTAATAAATGCTGATACACATCATAGCGTACCATGAGGGGTTTGTTGGTATAACGCTCCAACAAATCTTCTGCAATGGTTTTAATAAATGCCTTGGGTTTGGTTTGGGCAACAATACCATTCATTATAGGATGGTTGTGTGCTGTATATTCGGTAAATAAGGCATCTAGTTGGGTATTGTAAGCTGTAAAATCTGGATGCTCGTAAATGGCACTTTTTATAGTCGCTTTATCTACATTCAGCTTGGAATAGCCTTCTCTAATTTGCGTAAACAACTCACGTCTTAAATTAGGATATACCGTCCAATACTCTTGCAAGGCATCAATATCTTTTTGAGGAATACCACCACTTAAATGAGCATTCAAATCTTGAATATCCTCTTCTTCTTGGGTATCTATATATCGTGGAATGTTGAGATTGTACTCGTTCTTTTCAATTTCAGAAAAGGGTACAAAGCGGGAATACTTATCTACTTCCCATTGGTTATTAAAAGCATCTACAATTTTATGCAGGTCTTGCTCTCGCAATCTGTTTTTAGGACCATCTTTTATAAAGCCTTTGCTGGCATCCATCATAAACACCCCTTCACGACTGTCTGCACCTTCTTTGTCTATGACAATAATACAAGCAGGAATACCTGTACCATAAAACAAGTTAGCAGGTAGTCCAATAATCCCTTTTATCCATTTACGCTCCAAGATATTTTTACGAATCTCTGCCTCTGCATTGCCTCTAAACAGCACCCCATGTGGAAGAATTACTGCTCCTTTCCCAGTGCTTTTTAAAGAACTAATGATATGCAATAAAAAGGCATAATCTCCATTTTTATCTGGTGGGATTCCGTAGCCTCTAAAGCGATTAAATTCATCATCCATAGGGTTGATACCACTGGTCCAATTCTTTACTGAAAATGGCGGATTGGCCACTACAAAATCAAAACGTTTGAGTGTGCCATCATTTTCTTTAAAGCTTGGAGAAGCAATGGTATTACCTCCAGAAATAGAAGCCTCTGGATAGCCATGTAGCCACATATTCATAATAGACAAGCCTTTGGTAGCTATGTCTTTTTCTTGCCCATAGAGGGTTAAGCCATTGGGTGCTTCTTCAGCTACTTTTAAAAGCAAGGAACCAGAACCACAGGTAGGGTCGTAAGCGGTGTAAGAGGGTTTATCTGCTTTTTTTACATTAATAACCTTTGCGAGTATTCTAGATACTTCAGCAGGTGTGTAAAACTGTCCTTTACTTTTGCCAGATTCTGTGGCAAAGTGACGCATTAAAAACTCGTAGGCATCCCCTAGTACATCATCATCTTCTGCTCGGTTATTTTTAAAGTTTAGTCCAGGATTTTCAAAGATGGCAATTAACTTGGATAAGGTATCTACTTTTTCCTTTCCGCTTCCGAGTTTGTCATCGTCATTAAAGTCTACCAGTTCCATAGAGCCTTCGAGTCCGTTGGCTGCAAAAAGAGGTCTTAATATTTCTTTATTAATACGGTCACCAATATATGGTTGCCCTTTTAAGGCCACCATATCTTCAAATGAAGCCCCTTGTGGCACTTCAATAAGACTCATGGGATCACCTGCATATTTATCGCTTACATACTTTACAAAAAGCATGGTAAGCACGTAGTCTTTATATTGTGAGGCATCCATACCACCTCTTAACTCATCACAGCTAGCCCAAAGGGAGCTGTATAATTCTGATTTTTTTATTGCCATCTAATCTATCTTCTTGAAACAATTGATTTTTGAAATATTGAATAATATAGGGACTACAATTTTCAACTTTTTTTATTATAGATATATAATAATAGTCTTAATTCCATATCTGTTTTGTTCTCTTATTTTTATTGATTACCGCATACTGTTTAGTCAATGAAACCTTGCTTGATCGACCTAACGATTACATCTTATAACATTCTCAATATTAATCCATCTAAACATCCTTTTTACTAACCCCTATTATCATAATCCATGATAGTGGTCATAGATCATTTAAAGTTACTTACAGCTTGCCACAAAGTGTTCATACAGCATCACCATTGCCAGGGTGTCCAGTTCACAATATCTCAAAAGCGCTGTTTTGATTTCTTCTCTTTCTCTCTGAGTCATATCCATATATTGCATTTTACTGTAAGCCATCATTGCCGCTCCTCCATCAGCTACATCATCTAATTCTGAAATGGTATCCTCTACCATCTCATCTAACCATTCCTCGAAAATGGGCGGTAGTAACTTATAAGGATTTTTGACTTTCCCATTTTGTATCGATAGCCATCGATGTGTGGAATCAAAATTCTTACTGCTTATGCCTATATCTCCGATAGCATGTGCATATTTCCGCTGTAGACCTGTATCTGAATGCAATATGGCAGGCAGTATCATCTTCAGAGAATTCGAGCCTTTGGTGTAGGGGTTATAATAATAGTCCACTACCACTTTGCGTAAATCCACCATAGCCCTGCTACTATTCCATTTTACGGCACTTTTATCTGAAGACCTGGAGATACTTTGAATAAATCCCATAAGCTCTACCTTATCATCTTCATCGGAATTAAGCAGTTGATAATAGATCTTATTCAATACTGTATTCTCGTGTGGTGAAAACATAAATATCGTACCGTTATCATTATCTAAAGCTGTCTTTAGCGCCCTGATAAAATGAAAATTAGGAAACTCTCCTGGAGTACAGTTTATATACTCATTAGCATGATCTATAGTACCATTCTCTTGATAAATATGATGAGAAAACTGAAATGCAATCTGTTCGTATGGTGATCTATTGACATGAAAAGGAAGTGCTGCTGTATTGGTTTCAAAATCTATAAAGTGCAGTGGAAATATCCACTTTTCCATCTCTTCTTTCAATTCATCCTTTAAGACGTATGTGGTACTATCTCCCTCTACCTCTTTACAGATCTGTATCCATTGTCTTTCTGTACGACTGATAGTCGAATGAACTTTCTCAGGATCATAGCCAATATCATCCTCCGTAAGTTCTTCCATGAAGAATTTTGACTGCCCAAACATGCTATCTCCTCTCCTAAAGTCCCAAATATTAAAGAGCATGGCCTTGCTAAAATGGGTAGTACTCCAGTGGTAATGTATTTTGAAACATTCTTCAAATCCAGACTTTTTGCCCTGATCCAAATCTTCCTGACTGGCTTTAAATTCACATTTTTTACAAGCAGAAAAATGTGGTGTCCATGACGTTTTTTTGTCTTTTACATAATGCTCTTTGAGGTAGGCTATCGTTTCTTCAAATGATCTTTGATCTAGTGCTTTGTGCTTCCCATTCTCTATACCTTCTACTATGTCATCAATATTTTCACTTCTCAGTATAGGTTTGCCGAGATTATTGATATCATTTTCTAGCTTCACGATGCCCGTTCTATTACCAGCTTTTCGAGTTATTCTGAACATTTGATTGAGGCCATTGACTGTCGCTTTTTTGGTCTTATCAGCCATCATCATATAAGAACTGATCTTCCATTCGGGGAAACAAGACTGCATTACATATTTCTGGAATGCTACATCGTATAAATAGGGCTTCCATTTAGAATCAAGCTCACCTCTTTTACCCACAAAAATATAGTCATCATTTGGATCATAAGATTTAGACTTTACCTCTATGAGTTTTACATGATTGCCCTTTTTGACCAGAATATCAGTCCTTATAAAGAGATGCTCATGTAGGAATGCAGCTTCGTAGATGGTAATATTTTCCTGAGCAAGCAACTGCTTAGTTTCCCTCCATAAAGCTTCATAATCACTTCTTTCACCATCTATCAATATTCCTCCAGTATGCATCATCCTGGCTAGCTCTTCTACTTGAAATCCACCTGCTGCAAGTGCTTTCAGAAATGTATCTTCATTTTTCTGATTGGCATATTCGTCCTTACGGGTATAGTATAATTTATTAGGACATTCTAAGCCAAGCTTAAACCTAGATTTGGTGAGTACTCTCACGGAGTTACTTCATTTTGTTTTCAAAAGTGTTTTTAATTGGGACTATTAATATACAGCTATAATCAGCATTTATGGTAATCTCACTCTTTTATTTTAAAAAGAAGATCAACGATATACTTCATCTTTAAAAGTCTATTTCTTTAATCTTTCACTAAGATTTCATCTATCGTGTAACCTAGTTGCATGATTCTTGCATTAATCATAGAATGGCAACAAATAAACAGGCTATCATCAGATATCGTGTCATAGATCGATGCCTTCGTAATATTGATGGAAGGTGGAATTGGCAGACATTAGCAGAAGAATGTTCAAATGAAATAGCCAAGGTCTTAGGACAAGAATACAAGACTATCTCTGAGCGCACTATCAAGGGAGACATCTCTGCTATGCGAAATGACACCAGACTGGCATATTATGCCCCTATCGAATACGACCGCAAAGAAAAGAGTTACTATTACACCAATCAAAATTATTCCATCACAGAGTCTCCTATAAGTAAAGACGAAGCCAAAGAGCTTCAGAATATGATAAACTTAATGAGGCAATTTACTGGATTCAAATACATGTCAGGAATAGAAAATATATTAAATAAACTGGAACTCATCGTCCACGAATCCACTAGATCTAATCATCCTATAGTCTTAATGGAACAGCCCGTAGTAATCACTGGTGAGCACTGGTTAGATACATGCTACAAGGCCATTAAAGATAAGAAGGCCATAAATATTTCTTACCAATCTTTCGAGGGTGTACCCTCTTCTACTATCATCAGCCCTTATCTTCTGAAAGAATACAAGAATAGATGGTTCTTGATAGCATGCAAAAATGAAAATGAGCAAATACGCACCTATGGACTGGAGCGTATCGTAGATATTGGTGAATCCTTATCTCCATTTAAAGAAATAGGATTTGATTTTCAAGAGTATTTTAAAGATGTCATAGGCATAAGCATGGACCCTACTGTCCAAAAGGAAAAGATTTCCTTTAAGGTGACAGGCAGTGACAGACATTATATCCTTACCAATCCTTTTCATCACAGTCAGAAAGTACTTCAAATGGAAGATGATAAGATTACTTTTCAAATAGAAGTAAGACCCAATCATGAGCTCAAGAAGATTTTTCTTTCCTACGGTGATGCATTAGAAATACTCTAGACAAATACTGGCTTATGATTATCAAGTATGGATTTACCATCGTAGCGGTAAAATAGCTTCAGAAATATGGATTAAAAGTTATCGTAGAAACCCTTATCGACTAAATTGTCTGGACCCATTGAGTTTTGCATTTTCTCACTACTGAGATCAACCTCAAAAGGCTCCTTCCCAGAATATTTTGCGTAGGCTTTATTATTTGCTGCATCTACTTTAAACGCATTTTCATAGTAGTCATCATACAAATAAATAATTTCAGCGTGTGCCTTTATCCAGAATTCGCTGATTGTTTTTTCATTTTCGTCTATTTCTTTTTGTGTCAATTTCATTTTACAAATTTTAAGTGAATAGAAGTAAGGCCCAATCATGAGCTGAAGAAGGTTTCTCTTGACTCTGGTGATGCATTAGAAATACTTTAGACAAATACTAGCTTACTGTTGCTAAGTATGGATTCACCATCGTAGCGGTATGCTGCTAAGTATCCGCCTTTTGCCACACTATAGTCAAGGCAGCAGACATTACCCCGATAAAGGTTCGGATGACCTTGTAGCCAGTAATGACCGAAAAACACAGGTTTCTCATCTTCCTGATAATACTGAGAAGAAGGCTCACTTACAGGATCATCTGTTAACTTATCATTCATCTCTATGACGCTAATCTCCTGGTAATTCGTCTTTCTCTGGTCCAGCCACCATTTGATACGAATGTGGCTGCGTTTGTGACCATCTTTGTCAAAGAAGAATTGGCCTTCAGGCATCTTTAGCTCTCTTCCTTTCAGAGTAGTGTCTACAGGCTCATACCATTCGCTCTGCTTATTTGCGGACTCTATGATGCTTTGGTCATCCAGCTTATTGTT
>DKPS01000138.1 GCA_002471345.1 Saprospiraceae bacterium UBA7328 | reverse complement strand
TGTCCAAAAGGTATCTCGCTAGAGAATATTGCAAGGATGAATAGGCTTTATGCCAAAAGCTCTCTTGCTTCTGAGTAAAGTATTAATATAATTTGAAAAGCTTCGTTATATTTCTTTAGTTCTTCTAGAAATTGCGAAGCTTTTTTAGTTTTATGTATTAAGCGGACAAAAAAAATAAGGCAAATACAAGCGATGTTTTGTATTTTCGTTTGGTAAAATGAAAAGTAGATTACTTATAAAATTTCTAGTCCTTCTTTTGTTTGTTTTATCAAGCATAAGTGGCTATGCTACGCATAACAGAGCAGGTGAATTGCTTTATGAGTATATTTCACCATTAAGTTATAGAGTTAAGGTGGTTAGCTACTCAAAGATTAGTGATATTAGTGTCAATGCGGATAGAGATTCTCTTAGCTTAGATTGGGGCGATGGCACAATAGAAAGTATAGTTCGGATTAATGGTCCATTGTTTAATGGTATTCCAAATGGGGAGTTGATTGGTAATGATATCAAAGAAAACATTTATCAAAGTGAAATTCATACATATAGCGGGGCACTCCCGTTTTATATCATTTCAGTGACTGATCAGAATCGAATAGCGAATATTGTCAATATATCTGCGGGTACTGGATCAGTAAGTGTTCCTATTTATTTTGAGGATACCTTGAAGTATATTCCACCCGAACTTTTCGAAAGTAATTCATCTCCTATATTACTAAATCCACCTATTGATTTTGCAAATGTTAATGATACCTTCTATCATAATCCAAATGCCTATGATTTAGACGGAGACAGTTTACATTTTCGACTAGTTCCCTCTTTGGAAGCTAATGGAGTAGAGGTTCCCCTTTACCTATTTCCAGATCAATTCCCTCCTGGGCCAAATAACAGCTTCACCATAGATGAAAATACGGGGGAAATTGTTTGGGCAACTCCCCAACTACAGGGCACCTATAACATCGCCATACTCATTCGTGAGTTTAGGGGAGGAAGATGTATTGGAACCCTTCTAAGGGATATGGAAATCATTGTTGAGGCAATTTTAGATGACCCACCACAAATCGAAGAACTCAGAGATACCTGTGTTATAGGCGGTTCAAATTTCACTATTAATGTGAGAGCCCAAGATCCGAATGGAGAGATTGTCAGAATTTCCGCGCTCGGTGCTCCTTTCATTCTTTCTTCATCTCAGGCCACTTTCCAATCAGATACAGGCTTAAACCCTGTTGGTATTTTTTCATGGAATACGGTTTGTGAGCATATTCGGCCTCAATTTTATCAAGTTGTATTTAAAGCCGAAGATGAGCCCAATGGAAATGGTATTATCTTGTCTGATTTAGAAACATGGCTTATTACAGTGGTTCCGCCACCTCCAACGGGATTACAATCCACTATAGCAGGGAATGATGTATTATTGAACTGGGATGATCCTTACGATTGTATTGCTAGCCCAGATTTTCAATTTTTCTCTGTTTGGCGGAAAATTGGTTGTGATAGTTTTGATATTGGCCTATGCGATCTTGGATTGGAAAATACCTCGTATGAGCTTTTAGCGGATAATATACTGACATATGATTATCTGGATTTGAATGTAGATCGAGGAAATCAATATTCCTATAGGGTTTTAGCTCATTTTGGAAAGAATCCTACCTCATCGCAAGGTAGTGTATATAACAGTATCTTAAGTGCCCCAAGCAACGAAGCTTGTGTAGAGTTGCCTTTGGACCTACCAGTTCTATTGAATGTTTCTGTAGAAGAAACAGACTCAGTTAATGGTGAAATGTTTATTCGATGGACTAAGCCATCGGCGGGTATTGATTTATTAGATACAATTTTAGACCCTCCACCGTACCTATTTGAGTTATACCGTTCTCAAGATTTTATTGGAAGTAATCTGCAACTTATTCAAAGCTTTTCTGCGCCGAGTTATGCATTGATGAATGATACGATCTTTAATGATTTGGTTTTAAATACAACTGCCAATGAATTTAGTTATCAAGTTATTTTTTATTCAAATGGAGGTCTGGACACTATAGGGAAAACTTCGGTAGCATCTTCTATATTTTTGTCTATTGGCTCAGGAGATGGTCTTCTGACTTTAAATTGGAATGAAGATGTCCCTTGGTTGAATGAGAGTTATACGATATACCGAAGTGATAATATCAATGGAGTTTTTGATAGTTTAACTACGACCATGGCTAGCAGTTATATTGATTCGGGCTTAATTAATGATTCTACTTATTGTTATTATATTGAAAGTTCCGGAGGATACACAATCAATAGTTTGCCAGGCCCATTAATTAATTTATCACAACGGGTTTGCGCAATACCAATTGATACAATAGCTCCTTGCCCTCCAGAATTGATTATTCGTAATGACTGTGAGAGCATTCAAGGGCAAGCATGGACAAATAATAATTTCCAAAATAGATTGTCTTGGAGTACACCTTTATGTGGTGACGATGCCTTGCAATTTGAACTATATTACGCAGAGAATGAATTTGACTTTCAATTATTGAGTTCAACC
>DKPS01000279.1 GCA_002471345.1 Saprospiraceae bacterium UBA7328 | reverse complement strand
GCCATTCTTATAAAGAAAGGACCATAGTGACCGAAATCTGCTGGCCACCACTCTTGAGAATCGGTCATCAGATCTGTAAGGTCTTGCTTTAAGGCTTCTAAGTCTAGGCTTTGAAATTCTTTTGCATAATCGAAGTCATCTCCCATTGGGTTATGCTCAGCAGCATGTTGTCTAAGTATGTTAAGATTTAACTGATTAGGCCACCAGTCCCGATTAGAGGTGCCTCGCCCTGCACTTTTTCTTATGGCTGCACCAGAAAAAGGGCATTTGTCAGCTCCATTATTATTCTCCATGAAGTATTAATTTAATTGTGATGTGAATTGAGAAAAGTCATTTCTTGATTGGTATACCATAAAGGTCAACAAATAAGTTATATAAATCATATCAATAATATTGATATCAATATAATTTATAGTTATATGACTTTGCAACAATTTGAGTACGTTGTAGCTCTTGATGATTATAGGCATTATATCACAGCTGCAGAACATTGCTTCGTGTCCCAACCTAACCTTACCATGCAGATCAAGAAATTGGAAGAAGAGATAGGTATAAAGATTTTTGATAGAGACAAGAAGCCATTGGAGCCTACAGAAATTGGCAGAGAAGTGATTTCAAGGGCTAGGAGGATATTGCTCGAAAGCAAGCAGATAAAAGAATTTATTCACCATGAAAAGGAATCTATGGAAGGTGAATTTACAATTGGGATTATTCCTACTCTCGCTCCTTATTTACTTCCTCTTTTTCTTCCTCATTTTATCAAAGAGAATAAAAAGGTACACTTAAAAATTCAAGAGATACAGACAGAACAAATAATAGATCAGATTGAAAATGGAATGTTAGATTTAGGGATTTTGGTGACACCGTTAAATGAGAAATCTATCAGAGAAATTCCAGTATTCTACGAACCTTTCCTGCTCTATCTTCCAGAAAACCATCGTTTCCTCGATGCTAAGCTCTTACTCGCTGAGGATTTGGATCCTAGTGAGGTTCTAGTATTGGATGAAGGTCATTGCTTTAGGGAGCAGGCATTATCTATTTGTAAAAGTGCAAAGCATGGTTCTTCTATAGGATTCGAATATCAAAGTGGATCAATAGAAGCATTAAAAAGCTTAGTAAAAAGAGGAGTAGGGTATACTCTTGTACCTGAACTTTCTATTGCCAATGAGCAAAACTCAATTCATGTGAAAAGATTTACAAGTCCAGAACCGGTGAGAGAAGTGAGCATAGTTGTACACAGCAATTATATCAAAGAATCCATTGTGCAAAGGCTAAAAGAAACCATTCAAAGACTCATTCCTCAAGATCTTTTAGTTGAACAAAAGATACTGAATATGGATAGAAATAATCGAAGGTAGAACAGAGTTTGGGACTTAGTGTTATAACGAAAGGAAATATATGAATATCACTCAATGATGATAAAACAACTATTATAAATTTAAATCAGATTACAGTTCCTTCTTTAGATTTGCGCAAAGCCATACCTTTTTATGAAAGATTAGGACTTAAGCTCATAGTTCATTCATCTGATGATTATGCAAGATTTATGTGTCCAAATGGAACATCTACATTCTCAATTCACAAAGTTAATGAATTGCCTTCAGGAGATGGTGTTTATGTCTATTTCGAATGTGAAAATCTGGATAGTCATGTGTCAAAATTAATTTTAGAAGGGGTGCAGTTTGATGAAATGCCAAATGATAAATCCTGGTTATGGAGAGAAGCTCGACTAAAAGATCTAGATAGAAATCAATTGATCCTTTATTTAGCAGGAGAAAATAGGCTTAACCCTCCATGGAGAATTAACTCTTAAAAAGTTAGTTACTGCTTGTATCTGCCATCTTCAAATAAACTGAAATGACTAAATATGGTATTCTTTTTAATTGTACAGGCCTTTCTTTTAGATCCGTTTTCATTTATCTAATTTGGCAAAATCATTCGTTTCTATTTTAATGCTAAACATCAGACGAAGAAGAGGCTTATTTCTAATTATTTCATTTGTAAGTATTACCTCTATCCAGTTACTTTCCCAGCCTGTGCCTTGTGGAGCGATAGCTAAGATGGCAAACAATTGTGCTGATGCGTGTGTCATTTGTGACATTGATGGGTTTACTGGTCGAAATGATCTGCGTAGCGCAGGGCAAAATCTAGGATCCGCATTTTGTAGTAATGCAGACGATATGCATTTCATAGCATTTATAGCAGGCAGCCACAACTTGAGTATAAAAATTGATGTGTCTAACTGTCAAGCAGGAAGATTTAACCTCATGAGTCTTGACTTGGGCTTTTATCAAAGCTCTGATTGCCAAAACTTTACACCTATCACTTCTTGCCAAAGAGATCTTGAAAACGGCCAATCTCATATTTTCACTACTGAAGATTCATTGATCATTGGGCAACATTATTATCTAATTATGGATGGCAGTGCTGGCTCGGTTTGTGACTGGACATTCAGTGTTTTAGAAGGATCTACACAAGTGCTTCCACTTACTAACTCAGGGGTCATTATCCATAATGAAGAAACCTGTAGCAACTTTCCCACTGTATTTAATGCAGAACTGAATGAATCTGGAGCGGCCCTTTTTGACTGGACTATAGACGGGCAACTTCAGCCACAAAGAAATCAGAATGTAGAATTCAACTTTATCCAAGATGGGGTATACGAGATATGTGTAATCGCCTCAAATGTATGTGATGAAGCTCCACCTTCATGCACAACTGTAAGGGTAAGAACACCAGATACTTTATTTGTGAATGAATTACTGTGCGAAGGAGATTGCAGAGAGTATAATGGAACTGTCTATTGTGAGACAGGATCTTTTCAAGAAATAATAACCTATGATAATGGTTGTGACAGTGTCATAGTCATTGACTTAGAGGTGCTCCCTACTCCTAGGACTTCTCTAAATGTATGGATATGTAATGATGTAGAATATCCAGTAGGTTCTAGTTTCTATAATAGTACGGGTAGCTATGTGGATTCTATTCCTACGGCTTTGGGATGTGATAGTGTAGTTTCTTTAGAGCTCCTGGCTATCGAGTGCGAAATATTAGGCACAACGAATTTTGAACCCGCAATATGTCATGGTACAACTACAGGGAAGCTGATATTCTCTATAGATCAAGGTACTCCTCCTTTAAGTTTTGTATATACTAACATTGTGGACACATCGATTACAGGTGAAGGCAGAACCGAGCTCTTAGATAATAATGTCATCAACAATGTCCCAGCTGGGATGTATAGAATATATGTAAGTGACAATTTTGGAAATGATGTAGTCATGCTTCAGAGTGTCAGTGAACCATCATCTATCACTTCTGATTTTGTCCCATCTGAGTATGGGGCATATAATATTAGTTGTCATGTTGCGAATGGACTTCCTGATGGGACACTGATGATCTCCGTACAAGGAGGTGTAGCTCCATATGATTACACTTGGAATACAGGTCATTCTTCTATGACTATTACAGAATTAGCAGCAGGAGAGTATGTAGTGACGATTACTGATTATGTAGGCTGTAATGTGGCACAAAGTTTCACATTAGAAGAACCCCCATTGCTAGAATTAGATGTAGATTTCAGGAACCCGAGCTGTGATGGATTTGAGAGTGGAGAGGTGGAAATCTTATCCGCTCAAGGAGGCACAGCACCATATACATATGCTATAAATGGCTCTGCTTTCAACCAAGGTGCTTTGTTTGAGGACCTTGTAGAAGGAGATTATAAGGTGGAGATCAAAGATTCCAATGATTGTCTTTCTGCCATATCGTCCACTATTACAGCCCCACAAATTCCTATTATCACTTTAGAAAATCGATTAAGCATTTTACTGGGTGATTCTATATATATAGACCCAGTACTCAATGATATAGATATTATCCAAGTCAATTGGACTGGCCCTGAAGGCCTGACTTGCACTGATTGCCTCACTCCTTATGCTAGAAATTATAATGATGGTTTTTATACTCTAGAAGTCACCTCTAGGGACGATTGTGTCACCAGTCATGATCTATTGATCAATGTAGAGAAAAGAAGAAGAGTCCTTTCGGCCAATGTATTCACCCCAAATGGAGATGGCATTAATGATGTACTGATTTTGACTGGTGGGGTCGAAGTACAATTCATATCTCAATGGATAGTTTTTGATAAATGGGGCAATGTACTTTTTAGTCAAAATGACTTTTTGCCTAATAGACGAGAAGCGGCATGGGATGGACATCTCAATGGTAAGAAACTCCCATCAGGGCTGTATACATGGTATGCGAAAGTGCAATACTTGGATGGAGAAGCCATAGACCATTCTGGAGACGTGACTTTGCTGAGTCAATAAAAATCAACCGATTAATCAGGCCTAATCATAATTCATTCTTTGCTTAATGGATGATATTATACATCACTAAGAAGGCTATTCCACCTGCTACAAATCCAATGGCAGCAAGCCATGTTATCTTTTTAAAGTACCAAATAAAATCAATGCGCTCCATACCCATAGCAGCAACACCAGCCGCAGAGCCAATGATTAACATACTGCCTCCAGTACCTGCTGAGTAAGCAATAAAATGCCATAGTTTAGAATCTAATGCTACATCATACATGCCCATAGAAGCTGCCACTAATGGTACATTATCTATTATTGCAGACCCTACACCTAATAACATCACTACTACATCTTGATTTGGAATCGTACTATCCAGGGCTTCAGCTACATATCTTAGAGTTCCAACTCCTCCCACAACCATGGTTTCTAAAGCTGCTACTGCCATTAGTATCCCGAGAAAGAAAAGAATGCTCGACATCTCAATACGTGAAAGTGCATGATGGGCAGAATATTTAGCTCTCCTCTCTTGTGTAAAATCTTCCTCTGGATGTATATACTCTGAAACTAGCCATACCACACCCATACTTAACATCATTCCTAAATAAGGAGGAAGATGAGTAATCGTCTTAAATATCGGAACAAATACAATTCCACCTAGTCCTAAGAATAGCATTGTTTTACTGCTCAAAAGTCGAATAGATTCTGACACATCGGCATTAACATCTGCTTTTAACTCGCCTTGAAACGGTTTCAAAAATTGGGCGATAAAAGTGGGAACAATAAAACATACCAAAGATGGAATAACTAAATTTAAAATTAATCCTCCAGTTGAAACCTTCTTACCAATCCATAACATCGTAGTGGTGACATCTCCAATAGGTGACCATGCACCTCCAGCATTAGCTGCAATTACTACTAATGATGCATACCATAACCTTTCAGTCTTGTCTGGTATTAATTTTCTTAGTAGAGTCACTAATACTATAGTAGCCGTAAGATTATCTATAATGGCAGATAGAATAAATGCCAAAACTCCGATGATCCAAAGTAGCTTTCTCTTATTTCGAGTTTTCACCCATTGCTTGAGTATTTCAAATCCTCGATGAAGATCAATTATCTCTACAATGGTCATCGCTCCAATTAGGAACACTAGTATCTCTGCTGTTTTTGCGAGATGATGAAGTAATGAATTGGTAAACCCATCTTCTGCATGATGCAGATTTTCAGGAGTAAGTTCTCCTGCCATGCTAAATAGATGGCCATGATAATCTACTATGTCTAGAAATCCTGCATTATATCCAATTGAAAGAAGAGCCCAACATAATGCTCCCATAATTAATGAAGGAACGGTCTTATCCAATTTTAATGGATGTTCAAAAACAATTACTAGATATCCAATTATAAAACAAAGTATGACTCCTGCTAACATTCTACTATTCAGTTTTCTCTGTCGACAAAATAGGAAAATATTACTCCTTTCAATTATGACTTTGATACATAAACATAAGCGTCATATGTATTCTACCCAATCGCATACTATGCATAAGAATTTAAAGTAGATTTTATAAGAGCTTGAAATAATTATAATAGTTAAAATTATAACCGCTACTTACCCTCCAGCAAGCTTAGATTTAGTATATCCTTTCTCTATAAGTATCTCCATCACTTTTTTGCGGTTATCTCCTTGGATTATGATCTCTCCATCTTTTGCAGCCCCCCCTACCCCACATTTACTTTTCAGCTCTTTACACAAACTTGATAATGCATCATCATTTAGCTCTAGCCCCTTTATCAGTGTTGCCTTTTTCCCCTTTCTATTCTTTTTGTCTAACCAGATTCTAACATCCATCAAATGATTATAATCCATCTTATCAGGCTCATCTTCTTTGACTATTTCTAATTCTGGATTATTAGGATTACCTAATGATTGAAAGGCATCCCAAGAAAGAGTTTTGTTATTATTTTTTGACATAATTCAGATAGTATTCTAAATGCTTAGACAATATTCGTATCTTTTTATGAAACAAAACATAAGTACAATGAATATTCAAAAGATTTTGTTGGGGACCGTAGTTGGAGGAATTGTTCTTACTCTGGCTGGTTTTCTCATATGGGGATTAGGCTTAGAATCATTTATCCAATCTCACACAGCTTCATATGATGGTTTAGCAAAGTCAGAAGATGCAGCATTTCCTTTCATTATAATTTCATGTTTAGCCACAGCATTATTAATGTCTCTTGTTTTTAATAGATGGGCAAATATCAGCACCGCCAAGACTGGAGCTTCAGCAGGAGCAGTCATAGCTATATTGGTTGGGCTCAGTGCAGATGCTATGGTGCTGGGGTAGTATAACCTTATTGATTCAACAGTTCTGCTGCTAAATGTTATAGGAAATGCCGTTTGGGGAGCTGTAGGAGGAGCTGCTATCGGATGGCTTATGGGTAGATAGGTTAACAAAATTAGCAATTGCCAATTCTCATATAGCACTTGTACTTTTGAAGGCCTTAGCTTAACAATCTGAATAACGACTCCAAAATTAAATTCAGATTCCTGACGGAATGACTTTTTTTGTTCTGATTAGTTCTCTTAGACATTGAGCTAATCCTGTATTTAATCTACAATTCTGCAGACCTATATTGTTATCTGTTGAAGTAGTATTCTTTGATAACTTATGACAAGGAACATGCTTTAGTTGATTTGTCTTTGAAAGCATTTTATTAGTGCAATTCTATGGATTTCAGAATTAAGACTGTAGGTAGTGTCAGGACCTGAACATTTATGGCCTAATATGCCTAAATACTTTTCAATGCTATCCTAATATGTAACTTGGCATCTCACCAGCAAGTAAGTATACATGCCAACAACAAAAGTCAATTTCACCAATGCTAAAGGATATCAGTTATCAGCTAAAATAGATTTACCATTAAAGAAGAATCCTTTTCCATTTGTGATTTTTGCACATGTTTTTACAGGTAATAAAAATCTAATCGCTTCTAAACACATTAGTAGAGCGCTTACCTTGAATGGCTTTGGAGTAATGCGTTTTGATTTTACCGGCTTGGGAGAAAGTGAAGGCGATTTTGAGGATACCAATTTCACCTCTAATGTAGCGGATCTTTTAGCTGCTTCGGAGTATTTGAAAAAGGAATATATGGCACCAGCTGTGATCGTGGGACATTCATTAGGAGGTGCTGCAGCTCTTTTCGCTGCTAAACAAATGAATCATATTAAGGCTGTCGTAACCATTGGGGCACCTTCTTATCCAGAGCATGTAACGCATCTATTGAAGGATAAAAAAGAAGAAATAGAAAAAAATGGCTGTGCTCGAGTGAGTATTGGAGGTCGAGAATTTACTATCAAAAAGCAGTTTTTGGATGACCTTCAGGGACAAGAACATATTCCAGTAATAAAAAACTTAGGTAAAGCGCTTTTGGTTATGCATTCGCCACAAGACAAAATCGTTGGAATAGAAAATGCGGCAAATATTTACAAACTAGCCAAACATCCTAAAAGCTATATCACCTTAGATGGTGCCGACCATATGCTGACCAACAAAGAAGACGCCCACTATGCTGGCAATGTGATTGCCTCGTGGGTAAAGCGTTACATCGAATTTCCTAAAATAGAAAAATTAGCAACTGACAAACAGGTAGTTGTAAGATTAGAAGGAGATGATTATACCACAGAAATACAAGCTGATGAACATTCTCTTATTGCAGATGAGCCCATTTCATTTGGTGGCAATGATTTTGGAATGTCTCCTTATGAACTTCTGAATGCCAGCCTAGGTGCGTGCACTGCTATGACGTTAAAAATGTATGCACGCAGGAAGAAATGGCCTCTAGAGGATGTTCTTGTACACTTGAGCTATAGCAAAACTCAGAAATATGAAGAACACAAATCATCTCCAGAAAAAAGCACTAGCAGGATTGACAGATTTGAAAGAGAATTAGAGCTCGTTGGAGAGCTATCTCAAGATCAAAAAAGGCGACTATTAGAAATTGCTAATAAATGTCCTGTACATAGAACCATTGCTTCTCCTTCAGAGTTTGCTACTAAATTAATTGAAGATGAAGAGTGGGAAGTACATAGATTTGATTGATGGCTAGGATTTTAGTAATGAAGAGCTAACTCCTCCCGGCCTCCTCTTTCATAAGAGGAGGAGGTTTCTAGAATAGCAACATTTCTATTTGTTATGTCTGATGTTTCCAATATGTTAGAAGCAGTGCATTCCCCTCTTTTGGAAGAGGGGTTAGGGGAGTTAGAGGAGTTAGTGGAGTTAGATAAAGTCAACATCAAATGAATCGGAAGCAAGCCACTTTGTTAGCAAGAAAACTAAGAAAAGAACATACCAAAGCAGAATCTTTCTTTTGGAACAAAGTCAGAAATAAAAGACTTCATGGTTTTAAATTTTTCGTCAATATGTTGTGGAATTTCAATTATTAAAAGAACAAAAGAAATTCTTCATCGCTGATTTTTTTCATAGTCAAAGAAAATTGATAGTTGAACTAGATGGAGGTATTCAAAACCATAAAAAAGAATATGATCTTGATAGAACAGATATTTTAGAAGAATTGGGTTTTAGCATAATTCGATTTTCAAATGAGGACGTTCTTTCAAATTGGTCTGCAGTTGAACAAAAATTATTGATAGCTATAAATAATGAATAAAGTTAACTCCTCCCGACCTCCTCTTTCATAAAGAGGAGGAGGTTTCCCAAAGAACCAATGAGTAATTTTATACATTCATATACAATGAAATGATTGGGCTTAGCAATTCCCCTCTTTTGCCAGTCAAAGGGTGATCAGCCTCTGGCTGAAAATAAGGGTTTGAAGAGTTAGTTAATAATCAAAAGCAAATTACCTTAGCCCTCATGAAAAGAATCCACTTATTTGAATTTGAAGATCAGTCTTGGTTTCCTTCATGGCTGAGAGCTTGTATCACTAGGATGATTATACCCATGCACAGGCTCCTAGGCACGAGTGAAGTAGTAGCTGAAATTCTTGCTCCTGCACTCAGAGAAAGTGGTCATCACCATATTCTTGATCTCTGTTCTGGTAGTGGTGGTCCTATGCCTGAAGTAATTCAAAAACTGGAGGAAAATCATAATTTGTCAAATTTGAATCTTGTCTTATCAGATCTATATCCCAACCAAAAAATGATAAATTCTGATTTAGGAAGCATTATCAGATATCACCCACAGTCTGTGGACGCCACAGCTATTGCGAAGGATCTAGATGGATTTAGAACCATCATCTGTGGATTTCATCACATGAGGCCCGAAATCGCTAAAAAGATATTGGCCTCTGCACATCAAGACAAAGCTCCGATTTTGATCTTTGAAATGAGCGACAACAGCGTACCTATTGTACTTTCACTTCTAGCACTTCCTATTAATTTTATATTGGGTTTCGTAGTCACTCTTTTCGTAAAGCCAGTTACTTGGCAGCAGATTTTATTCACTTATTTGATTCCTATAATCCCAATATTCTTTGCTTGGGATGGTGCTATATCTAATATGCGCACCTATACCCTATCTGACATGGATGAACTTTTAGAAGGCTTGAAGACTGATGATTACGTCTGGAAAAAGGAAATGGTAAAAAAGAAGGCTAAGATGTTGTATTTATTGGGGATGCCTCAGTGAAATTCTCTTGAATTATCTCTTTACTTAACGAAAGCAGGATTTTCAGATAATGGTAACTGTTAACAAAATCATATGTCATACAATACACACATATAACACGTTGATTTACCTTACTTTTGCGGCAAATTTTAAAAATAAAACGCATTAAATAATGAAGTACTCTTTTTTATCATTACTATTTATCCTGTTTACTATATCCCTTGTAGCTCAAGAGATAGAATTTCCAGTATTGGATAAAAGTCCAATGGATGCTGCTCACTACCCAAGAAGCTCAGCATTTGCTAATTACCTAGATGCTGATGATCCTAATAAAGCTCAGAAAATCAAAGTTTTGTATAGCAAGCCTTACAAAAATGAAAGAACAGTTTTCGGCGAACTTCAAAAATTTGGAGGAGAATGGAGACTAGGTGCTAATGAAGGTACTGAGATCACATTCTACCAAAATGTAGAAATAGGTGGAACAACGATTAATAGAGGAACATATGGAATGTTTGCAGATCTATACGCTGATCATTGGGTTGTAAAATTCTCATCTCAGAGACATACTGCTGGAACAGCTAATCGAGATAAGTCTAAAGATGTAGCTCATGTAGTTGTGATGACATCCACTACAAAGGATGTAAGAGAGCAATTCACCATAGGATTTCAAAAAGTAGATGAAGGAAATGTGAATATGATTATGGAATGGGACAGGACTAAAGTTGTTCTTCCTATTAACCTTAATGCACCTAGCATGGACGGTGAAGATGCAAGCCCTATGGATCTTGCAGCATATCCATCAAGATCAAGATTCCAAAATTTCCTTAAGCCAGAAGAAGTAGAAGCCAACCAACCTCAAATCAGAGTGTTGTACAGCAGACCTCAGATGAAAGGAAGAAAAATCTTTGGAGAGCTTTTAAAATATGGTGAGATGTGGAGAGTAGGTGCTAATCAAACTACTACCATTACTTTCTTCAATGATGTAACTATTGGAGGTAAAGATCTTAAAGCTGGTACATATGGTTTATTCGCAAAAGTGAATGAAAAGGATTGGGAATTTATCATTCATAAGAACACTCAATCATGGGGAAATGCCAATCATGATGAAGCAGATAATATCGTAAGTGTAAAAGCAATGACTGCTAAAACTTCAAAATCATTAGAAGCACTTTCTATAACTTTTGATAAGAAAAGTGATAAGCAAGTGGATATAGTGATTGGATGGGAAGATACAATGGCAAGCCTGCCAGTGACGATGAAATAGGAAACTACAAAACAATAAACTTTTTACAGGCCTCAGATCTTTGATCTGGGGCTTTTTTTGTGGAGACTTATTATCTAGAACTTTTGTACAAAGTTCATAATCTCTTAGTCGGTTCTCCAACACCATTAATTACTACTTTAGAGATGTACAAAAAAAAGCCTGAAAAATCGTCTATCCCTGTACTCAATTCGGCCATGTAACAATACTATTGCCTCTTTACCCTTGTGAGAAACATCATTTCGTCAATTGATCTTCATCATCATAAATCAATTGGATGTCATAGAACTTTAGACCCATCTATATATGATATAGATCTAAATCAATCATAATGAAAAGAATACTTGTGCCAATTGATTTCTCTAAAAACTCTGCCTCTGCTCTGACCTATGCATATCACTATGCTAGTCTCCGAGACATGAACATAGATTTATTACACCTGGTGATTCCTCAGACTGAAACTTCAGACTTCCCTACGATTTCAGGACATCTTACTCAAAACAGAGTAAACATTGATAAAGAGGTATTGAGTACTTGGAAGCAAAGTGTAATTGATCAGATCAAGCTTGAGAAAGGGTTATATATTCCAACAGTGTATGAAAACACCAAAATAGGATATCCTGTTAATGGCATTAAAACATTTGCAAAACAAAATGGTCATAGAATTATTATCTGTGGAACGAGAGGAGAAAACGTAGCTACACTTGACAGATTTTTAGGAACGGTATCTAGTGGGCTTACTCAAAATCCTGTATGCCCTACTCTATTTATACCAGAAGGGTATCAATACAAACCAATAAAGATTTTGGGATATGCATCCAATCTGTCTCACAGTGACCCTTATGAAATATGGAGAGCACTAAAAATTATAAGTCCTGAAGTTCCGGAAACTCGCATCTTTCATGTCACCGACAAGTCAACCGAAAAGCTTAAAAACCAGGAGCAAATTCTTAAAGACAATCTTTATAAGCATAATGATCTCTTGCAAATCATATTTCATGAAGTAAAATCCAATGAAATAGATCAGGGACTATTAGAAACTGTCAAAGACGTTCATCTGGATATGCTGGCAATGAATAAAAAGAAAGAGTCATTTTTAGAGCGAATGGTTCACAAGAGTCATACTAAAGCAATTCTGCAAAAGATTGACATACCACTAATGATATTGGATGATGATTGAAAATTTACTTTCTACTTTTGTCTTTTCCACTCTTTAACTTTATTGTGAGTGCAATTCCATAAACTCCATTTACATAAGTATATATAAAAAACTATCTCCAGAAAGTCATCAGACTATAAATTTCTAGCAGGTATATTTTGAAAATCTGGATATCTAATACTCTCAAAACAGTCATGTTGTGATCATAACAAAATGAATTGAATGAGTGAGTAAAGTAACATGTCCATAAATAAAGAGAGCCAGTATTGACTCAAACTTGGCTCTCTCGAAAAAACGTTTACAGAAGAATCACGCTCCTATTCTATTGGTTTCGTCTTCAGTAGCTGTAGATCGTTTGCGCGCAGCTTTAACTTTTTGATTTCCAAATTTGTAACTGAAACTCACCTTGGCTCTTCTAGAATCATAACTATTATCAACAGTTAGATTTATATCGTCTTGGAATACACCACCTCCATCTCGTCTTGTTTTGAATATGTCATCAATTCCAATTTTTAGATTTCCTTTACCTTTTAATATGGATCTGGAAAGCCCTAAATCAAAACTATACTGAGAAACAATCTCAATAATTCCATATGTCATAGGAGATCTATAATTACCTGTTACTTCTAATGACCAATCATTCGGGAGTGTAAAATTGTTACACAAATACAGCTGATAAGCCAAATTCTTATTGTCTAATATTCCAGAAGGAATCACTGACTTGAATTCATTGTAAAATGAAGTTGCACTCAGACGTGTGGTGTACCATTCAGTCCAAACTTTTGGCATTGAGAAGGTAAGACTAATACTTTCTTGATTGTCCAGATTTTGAATTGTCTGAAAGCTTAGATTCTCTTCTGAAATCTGTTCTATCACTTGAGTGATTGCATCTCTAGTGTAGCTATAATTAGCAGATATAAAAAAGTTATTTCCAAATCCGTAATTCACACCGAAAGCATCAGCATACTGTGGATTAAGAAATGGGTTTCCTTTTTCAAAAGTATAGAGGTCTAAGAATTCTACAAATGGATTTAGGTCATCATAGTCTGGTCTATTCAATCTTCTAGAGTATGAATAACTCAGATTGTGTTTCTCCCCTACAGTATGGGAGATATTCAATGAAGGAAAGAAATCTGTATACTTCCTATCTACTATTTGATCCAGAGTTATCGAATTTCCAGTGCTCAAAGTATGTTCGACTCGCAGTCCCGCTTGAACATTGAATTTTCCTAAAGTTTTAGACAACATAGCATATCCTGCCAAAACCTCTTCATCATAATTAAAGCTATTAGACCTATTAGTCTCTTCGGTCCAAACTCCTTCTTGTTTGGATTCGAATGTGGTTACATTATCAGTACTGACATTGCTATATTTTGTTCCAATATCAATTTTAAGCCTACTCTCCAGTGATTTTGAGAAGTCCAGTTTTGCGGCAAAAATATCAATTGAAGTATTTTGATTATTTCTCAAGTAATAAGGTTCCTGTACCATATCACCAATGTCATCCATAAAAAAGTTATTGTAAAGATTCATTCGAGGGCTGTCAAAGATTGAGTAATCCGTATCAAAAGTTAACTCAGTCCCTTTATCATCAAATTCGTGCTTTACATTAGCGTTAAAGGAATATTGATCCCTATCATTATTTGATTCAGAGACAACATTTTAAAAACTGAAAGCAGGTAAATTCTGCCCCATGATTTGGGTCATATTGTCATTGAAGTCTTCAGACACACCGTTGTTGTATTTTCCCAAAAGTCCTATGGTAGTTTTGGGTGAGATGTTATAGTCCAATCCTAATTTTATATCATGACTTGTGCCTGCTCTATCCATTTCGGAAAATTGGTCAAACTCTGAGGTTCCCTCATCATTGGGGATAATACGATTGAGGTGCAATTCTTGAGCCCAGCCCCAGTCCCATCTATTTACATTTGCATAGAGGTTGACTTTTTCAGTTCTCATGTTTAGCCCTACAGAATTGTTTGTACTGAATTTAATGCCTTGCCTGATCATTGTACTTACATTTCCATTAGTACCCAGATTTTCATTTTTCCTCAATTTGATATTTATAATGCCCGAGTTTCCTTCAGCATCATATTTAGCTGATGGGTTCATTATAATTTCTAAACTATTAATATTCTCTGCCGGCATTGATTCTAACATAATGGCGATGTCCTGAGCAAACATATATTGCTGCTTACCATCAATAGTTACCAGCACTCCTTGCTTTCCTCTTAGAGTGATATTGTTGTCCTTGTCTACAATGACCCCTGGAGATTTAGCCAATACTTCAAGGGCTGTATTTCCAGCATTTACTCCACTATTCTCTACATTCACCACGACTTTATCAGCTTGCATTTCCACAAATGGTTTATTGGCCTTTACAGTGACTTCTTCCAAAGCAACACCTGTAGTGAGAATGAATGGAGGAGAAACTACTTCATCATTTTTAGACTCAATTACATCAGATATGAAGTCGTTGTAACCTATAATTGAAGCTTGAACTAAATAGGATCCAGGAACGATCGACTGGATTAAAAATTTTCCATTTAAGTCAGTTACATTCCCCTTGATTAATGAAGAATCTGATGCTGAAAGTAAAAGGATATTGACAAATTCTAATCCTTCAGAATTGTCATCATTTATTTGTCCTTTGATTGTACCAGTTTGGGCTATAGACCCAAAAGATAGGAGCAATAGCAAAAATGCTATCGCCATTGAGTTGCGATTGTTATTCATGATTTGTGACGTTTTCTTATGATACGTATTGAGGATGATTGAGGTTACAATTGGTTACTGTATTCCGACGGAAGTATAATTTATTCAGACGAACTTGTTGAAAATTGAATACTTATTCTTAAAAAGAAAACTGTACTTGTTCTTGGGTAGTTTGACTCCGTTATATTCAAAATCACAATAGATAAGGCATTAATAAAAGGAAGGAATAATATAATATGATAGGTGCAAGACTTTTAGTTTGGTATTATATTCATCACAAAAAAAGGACATGAAAGCCAATGGATCCATTATTATAAATGCTCCCAGAGATAAAGTGGCCCAATATTTTGGTGACCCACAATACCTGGATCAATATCAAGATACGTTTTTAAGAAAAGTACAAATCAGCGGAAACCCTGGACAAAATAATGCCATTGCCAAAATGTATTATACCCAAGGCAAAGATGAAATGGAACTGACAGAGACTATTACGAATAATAATCTTCCAGAAAGTTTCGAAGCTTTCTACCATCATAAACACATGGACAATACCATGAAAGTCACGCTTACCGCCATATCTAGAAATGAAACTCAATATGATACTGAAATAGAATATACTCGAGTAGATTGGATCATGCCAAGGATTTTCATGACTCTATTCTGGGGTAAATTCAAGAAGATCTCTGAACAATGGACTTTAAACTTTAAAGCATTTGTAGAAAAGCAATAAAAATGAAAACTTGGGAAGAAAAATTGACCTTCTATGACGAGATCATAGCTACTAATGATAAGTTCAAAAGATTGGGCAAAACCATGCCTTATACTGCAGCCAATACTCATATGTTCTCCTTATTCAACAAAGCAGGTGAAATAGGAATGAGGTTAAGTAAGGAAGATGGAGAAAGCTTCATGAAAGATCATGATACTACAAATTACAAGTCTTATGGAGCTGTAATGAAAAACTATGTCTTAATACCAGAACATATATATAGCAATATGGACTTACTAGCTGCCACTCTTGAAAAAAGTTATCAATATGCCATGTCTTTAAAAGCGAATCCAAGAAAGAAGAAGTAGAGAAATTCACGTTTTGTACCATAAAGTGATTTAATTATTATCAACATATCAAAGCAATTCTGCGAGCCACCAATGATTACCAAAAGGATCTACAAGTCCGGCAGATTTAGCACCATAATCCTCTTCATAGGGTTCAAAGACACTATCAGCCCCATGGGTAATAGCCTTTGCATATGATTCTTCCGCACTCTTCACATAAATGTAAAATGTAGCATTATCCACGGGCCATTCTGCTCTAGCTTTGCTCATCATAATGATAGCATCACCTATCAGTATTTGAGCATGTCTGACTGTACCGTCGTCTGACTTAACAACTTCATTCTCTTTCGCTCCAAAGACATCCGATGCCCATTTTATAAACCCAATTGGGTTTTCAATTCTGATATAGGGAATGACGGTCTGATGACCTGGAATTTTTTTTGGTGAATCCATATTTCAATTTTTACATTCGATGTTTTCAAATTACACCGATTCGAAATTATTCAATTTTTACAAAATTTATGGTCAATAATGCAACTCACTTTTTTCTACTGTCAAGGCCATACTATTGTATGGATAAATCTAACTCATGAGCAAATATCTTCACAAAAAGTAGTGTGTATTTCTCAAAGATCAAATTGCTATTTCTTTAATCTCCTCTAATTTGATAGATCCAGCAATCAGCCTTACTCAGGTTTTTGACATACAAGTTCTTGATGTTTCTCCAGAAAAAAAATAAGAGAAAGCAAAGCCAAATCTTAATACCATCTTGGCTATGTTTATGCTATTAGTGGAAAACTAGCTTTAACAATAGTGCAATCTGAATACTAGAGGCTGAGATATGAGAAACTAGAGAAGCATGAGGACCGTCTAACTATAGAAATATCAATTGGCAAATTCACTTTAGCAGCTTAAAATCACCTTTTCAGATATTTAGATATTTTTTTATTAATTGTGCCTAATTTATACCTGATATAAACAACTTATTTACATTCAATACCTTTATAGAAATAGAATAACTTTGTCTTGTAAAATTAGAATATTTTTTCGATGAATAAATTACATATCGTTGCCTCAATAGCAATCCTTGTAGCCATCGCTCTTTTAGTTATGTCAACCAAGGACATAAGTTCTTACGCTACTTTTGAAATAGCCGAAAGATCACAACAAAGAGTAAAAATAGTCGGTAACCTAGATGTAACTAAAGACGTTAGTTATGATCCAGAAAACGCACCTAATTATTTTACATTCAACATGTTAGATGCAAATGGAATAAGTAATAAAGTTATACTCAATGAACCTAAACCAAGGGATTTTGAAATGTCAGAATCAATAGTAGTTTCTGGAAAAATGGAAGTTGAAGGATTTGTAGCAGATGAGATTCTACTCAAATGCCCTTCTAAATATAAAGACGAAGAGCTGGCTCTTAAGAAAGATAGCTAGTCTTAAAAGTATCACCACTACATGCCAAAAATAGAATACATAGGCGAACATCTTTGGGTAGGCCAGATCGGCCATTTCGCCATTTTATTATCTTTTGTAGCAGCACTTTTTGCTGCTTTTTCTTTTTATAAGGCTCAAAAACCCGGAAACAAAGGCTGGTTGTCTATGGGTAGGTGGGGATTTATAATTCACGCATTTGGACTCTTCAGCATTATAACAACCATGCTTTATGCTATGTATCATAGGATGTATGAATACACCTATGTACAGCGTCAGGTGAGTGATGATTTACCTATCTATTATCTCTTTTCATCGTTTTGGCAAGGGCAGGAAGGGAGTTTTATCTTATGGATGTTTTGGCATGTCATATTAGGATTTATTTTAATACGTACTGCACATAAATGGGAGCCATATGTTTTAGCCACTTTATCAGGTGTACAGACCTTTTTGATGACTATGTTATTGGGAATATATATTCCCTTTACGGATAATCAAAAAATTGGGAGTAATCCATTTGCTTTGATCAGGGACATCATGGATGCGCCTATTTTCAATAATGCTGATTACTTATCCATTATCACAGGGACTGGGCTGAATCCTCTTCTCCAAAACTACTGGATGGTAATACATCCTCCTGTTTTGTTTTTGGGTTTTGCTTCAGTGACTATTCCTTTTTGTTTTGCAATAGCTGGACTTTCGTCTAAACTCCACAATGATTGGCTTAGACCAGCTTTTAAATGGGCTACTTTTTCTGGATTCATATATGGTCTAGGAATACTGATGGGAGCAGCATGGGCTTATGAAGCCCTTTCTTTTGGTGGTTATTGGGCATGGGACCCTGTAGAAAATTCATCATTAGTCCCGTGGCTCATTGGAATAGCAGGCATACATACACATCTCATTGCCCGCAGTACTGGGAGGTCCATAGGGTCTACATATATCTACTATGGCTTGGCATTTATTTTTGTATTGTATTCTACATTTTTGACAAGAAGTGGAGTACTTGGAGATACCTCTGTTCATTCATTTACAGAGATGGGTCTAGAAAACCAGTTGATCCTTTTCATGCTCACATTCACGGCGATACCCATATATCTATATATAAAAAATAGAAATAGCATACCCAAAGTAGAAAAAGAAGAAGCTATATATTCAAGAGAATTTTGGATGTTTATAGGGGCGATGGTTCTCTTGTTTTCTGGTGTACTGATGACGGTTTCCACGTCACTTCCAGTTTTTAATAAGATCATGCTTCTATTCGATTCTGATTATATCGGGCAAGTAATAACTGATCAGATGGACCACCACAATAAGTATCAATTGTGGATAGGTGTATTTATTGGTATTTTGAGCAGCTTGTCCTTGTTACTCAGGTTTAAAGAATTTAATTGGGTTTCCTACAAAACCAAATTTCTGAAAAGTGCAGGAATGATTTTAGGACTCAGTGCTTTAGCTACTTTTGCCGTTTTACCTAATCTTGAAACTACTAATTGGAGCCATGGAGTTCTCTTATTCTCAGGCTTCATTGCTGTAATCACAAATCTATTTCATGTCTTCTTGTTTGGGAAAAACAATCAGGCTCGATTAGCTTCTTTCCTATCCCATTTTGGTTTTGGCATCTTGATATTGGGGATACTCATCAGTGGTCTAAATAAAAAACATATTAGTACTAATCCTTTTGCTCAGCAAGGAATAACGGCAGATAGTAAATTGGACAAAGTCGTCACCTTAATCAAGGAGCGTAAATTTTTTCTTAACGATTATTGGGTGACCTATGAGAGTGACACTTTAGAAGGCAATCTTAGAAAATTTGATATTTCATTTGCTAAAAAAGATGAGAATAATAATATAATAGACTCTTTTAAAGTCAGACCTAATGCGCTATATTCTAATGACTTCAAGAAAATAGAAACTTGGAACCCTAGTACCAAAAGGTATTTGCATAAAGACATCTTTACACAAGTCTCAGGTTATCCAGCACATCTACTAGATATAGAGGTTGCTCATCAATTAGAAGACTCACTTAATTATGTTCCTTACAGCTTAAAAATAGATGAACCATTTGAACATAAAGATTTTACTATCACCTTAAAGGGAGTAAATTACCAACCAATCCTGTCTGAAAATGACAGTGTTAAGTATGATATGGGGATTGGACTTCGCTTAGAGTTTTTAGCAAAAGAAAGCGCCCAAAATGAAATTTATAGAACAGAACCTGCTCTAGGGCTAAAAAATGCACTAGTATATCAATTCCCTAAATCAATTGATGATCTAGGTATCAAGATTAAGGTAGATGATCAACTGTTTTCCGATGTTTTCCAAGATGAGGCGAATTTGGAATATGAGTCAATTGTTATGAAAGAGGGAGAAGTGATCACTTGGAAAGACTACTCTATCACTCTTAATGGTTTTGATAGATCACCAGAACATGCCAATTATAACAAACAAGAAGGTGATATCGCGCTTGGAGGTAACCTCAGCATAAGAAAAGGTGAAATAGAAAGTGATATAACTCCGATTTTTATAATTAGAGATTCACAACAATTTAGTATTAAAGATTTCGGTACTAACATTGGCATCCATGCAAGATTCAGCAGCATTGATCCTAATTCAGGAGACATGACATTTGCACTAGCTGAAGGCAATAGTACTGTTGTGGAATACCCAATAGTCATTGCTGAAGGTGTACCAAGATCTGACATCTTAGTACTTGAAGCTCAAGTATTTCCAGGTATTAATTTAGTTTGGGGAGGATGTCTTATGATGCTATTTGGATTTTTAGCAAGCCTGTTTAAGCAGAAGAAACTGGACTTTTGAAATCTGTAAATATCATTGGTGCCGGAAATGTAGCTCACTTTTTCGGATCTAAACTTAATGATGAGGGATATAACATCAGATGCATCTATAATAGAACTTTAGAAAAGGCAAACGCCTTAGCAATGTTATGTGGCAGTATGGCTACAAATGACATCAGATCCTTACCCAAAACAGACATTACAATTATAGCCATTACTGATGATCATGTCGGAAGAATAGCTGAAGAAGTATATAGGATTCATGGTCATAGTTTACCTTTAATTCATACATCAGGAGCACTATCTTTAGATGTGTTCCCTTCGGAATTACAACAAGTAGGAGTTATCTGGCCACTACAATCTATTATATTCGGTCAAATATCTGGATTAGAAAATGTTCCTCTTTGCATCGATGCTCGCAATGATACGTTCAAGAAAGAAATAGAGAAAATCTGCATAGACATTAGCGACAATGTTGCGTATATGCCATCCAGCCAAAAGAAACACGCTCACGTAGCGGCTGTGATAGCCAATAATTTTACAAATCATTTACTTGCCATATCAGAATCATACTGTCAAGAACATGGAATAGATTTTAATCTGTTAAAACCCTTGATTATACAATCCATTCAAAAGATTGAAACTGACTCCCCAAAAGACATTCAAACGGGTCCAGCACGGCGAATGGATTTACACACCATTAATGACCAAATGGATCTTATAGAAGATAAAGACTTAAAAAAAATATATAGAACAATATCAAAATCAATAATCAAAACATATCATGAGAATAATTAAAGAATTGACTTTAGAAGATATTCATATATCCATTTTCAAAATGGAGCAGAAATTCACTATGAAACTCGAGTGGAATCGCATGGAACAAGTATTCAAATTTGACAGTAGAGAAAGAATAGAGGATCTTGATCACGTACTAGCTTTAATAGACAAAAGCTTTATTCAAAAAATAAAGGGCACTTTCCAATTCATGCAGGACAATCGCAATGAGAGATTAGAGGCCGTTCAAAGTTTGGAGGATGAGGAGTTTCCAGAAATAATTTAAGTTAGAAAAGTCATCACTCGTTCAATAAGTATTTTTCTTACTTTATCTAGTTTTCCTTCATTTATCAATACTTCGTCTACTTTTGATTTCAATGGTTCAATAAGAGATTGGAAGGAAGGCAAAACATGGTTATCAAAGCGGTGAAGGATCTCTTTTCTATCATAATTCCTTTCTTTCACATCCCTTGCAAGGCGCCTACTTCTACAGATATTGATATCAGCGTCAATGATGATAGAATAGTCTAACAAGTCCCATATCCGCGGCTCTGCTAAAACAAATATCCCTTCTATTATCAATACTTGAGCAGGATGATAAGTAAGAATTGCAGCCTGCTCCTCATTATTAAAAACATATTGTTTTTGCCGTAAAACAAGTCCAGACATTAGCTGCTTAATATCAGCTACCACTCTGTCCCATTCAAATGAAGTAATGAGATCAAAATTGTAGTATCCTAATTCATCCTTTTCTTGATCTTCGCGATTGCGATAATAATTATCCAGAGACAAAATACATACATCGCTAATTGAGAAATTATTCCTTATTTCTCTGATTAAAGAAGTTTTTCCAGATCCACTTCTTCCTGATATTCCTATAATTTGCATTGAGGTATTGCTAGATATTTAAAGAGTATGATTATTTTTCCGCATGGTCATGAATATAGCACGTGGATTTTTAGGAATCACAATACTAATCGGAATATGTTATTTCTTTAGCGGAAACAAGAAAAATATTAATTGGAGGCTTGTAATTATAGCACTACTTCTCCAAATTGTAATGGGAGTTTTACTGATTAAAATTCCAGCAATAAAGTGGGTTTTTGAACAGATTGTGAATTTTTTCATGCTCATCATAAAGAGTAGCGAAGAATCTTCAGTTTTCCTTTTTGGAGATTTGGCAAAGCCAGGAGGTCCATATGGATTTGCTTTTTCGGCTTTACCTATAGTAGTGTTTTTCTCAGCTTTAACTTCAATGCTTTATTACCTTGGCGTTCTTCAAAAAATAGTTTATGGCTTTGCTTGGATGCTGAATAAGACAATGAATCTTACTGGGAAGGAAAGTCTAGCTATGGCTGCCAATGTATTCATTGGCCAAACTGAAGCTCCTCTAGTAGTCAAACCCTATCTAAATAGCATGTCTCGATCTGAAATCATGTCACTGATGACTGGTGGAATGGCAACCATAGCGGGAAGTGTTTTTGGGGTATATGTGAGTATACTGGGTGGAGGCGACCCTGGAGCTGTAAGAGAGTTTGGATTACATCTTTTGGTGGCTTCTATCATATCTGCTCCTGCTGCTATTCTAACTGCTAAAATCCTTGTACCTGAAAGAAAAGATACTGAATTAGACAAGGATCTCTCCTTATCCACTGATGTGGCGGGTGATAACTTTTTGGATTCTTTGGCTCGTGGGACAACCGACGGCGTAAAGCTTGCAGTAAATGTAGGAGCAATGTTACTTGCTTTTATGGCATTAATTTATCTCTCGAATTATGTCTTTTTTGAAATTGGTAAAATAGGAGGACTTAATGAGTGGGTTAGAGAAAGTAGCAATGGTGTTTTCCAAAACTTTTCTCTTCAATACATTTTGGGCCTTTTATTTTCTCCTATAGCTTGGGTCATTGGTATTAGCAATGAAGAAATGATGATAGTAGGTCGACTACTAGGAGAAAAAACTATACTAAATGAATTTGTCGCATATGCATCTTTAGCAGATCTAAGTGCTCAGGGATTAATCTCAGAGAGATCTACATTGATAGCGGCATATGCTCTTTGTGGGTTTGCTAATTTCGCATCTATAGGCATTCAGATAGGAGGAATAAGTGCAATTGCAGAAAAGCAAAGAAAAACATTGAGTGAGTTAGGATTTAAGGCGCTAATAGGAGGAACAATTGCTACTTTAATGACTGGTTGTATTGCTGGGATGTTGATTTAAAGGTTAAACCCAATTACTCAAATCAAATTCAAGTTGGAAGCTCCGATGCAGATTGGGCTCTCTTAATATGATTCAATACATGAATAAGTATTCCTTCTTTGATGAAAATATTACATCAAGGAATTACCACATCATATCCTATTCCAAATTCAAATCACCATGGTAAATTCTCTAAATCCACATTGCCACCACAAATTATTACACCTGTTTTCCCTTGAGCTACCAATTCTTTTTCTCTAAGTGCTACGGCTACTCCGACCCCAGCGGAAGGTTCAATGACCAATTTCATGCGTTCCCATACTAACTTCATTGCTGCTATTATTTCATCTTCCTCTACTGTAATTATTCTTTTAACTACTCTTTTTATAATAGGAAAGTTTCTATCACCTAAGTGTGTTCTCAATCCATCAGCAATGGTAGAAGAACTTTCATTTAGAACGATTTCTCCCCTTTCTAAAGATCGCTTAGCATCATCTGCTTCTGCAGGTTCGGCTCCGATCACTTCACAGAGCGGTGATAAAGCTTCACACGCAAGAGATACTCCTGCTATCATTCCGCCGCCACCCACAGGCACTATAATTCTTTCAAGATCAGGCACTTCGTTTAAAAACTCAGTGGCAATAGTACTATTCCCAAGTATTACCTCATCTTGATTAGAGGGATGCAAAGGACTTGCACCAGTTTTCTCAGCTATATTGTCCGTGGTCGATTGCCTTGCAGTCATAGTAGGTTCACATTCAGTAATGATACCTCCATACGATTCTACAGCTTGTTTCTTTACCTTCGGTGCATTAGTCGGCATTACTATATAGGCTTTCACTCCCATCATTTTTGCTGAAAGAGCAACAGCTTGAGCGAAGTTTCCACTGCTATGTGCTACTACTCCTCTACTCTTTTGTTCTTCATTTAATGATAAAATAGCATTAGATGCTCCTCTCATTTTAAAGGCTCCCATCCTTTGAAAATTCTCACATTTAAAGAATAGATCCCCTCCTGACAATTCATTTATCAACCTCGAGGACATCACTGGTGTATGATGCACATAGGGATTTATTCTTTCTTGAATTTGATGGATATCCTCTTTACTCAATTTCGTACTCATATAAATGCAGTTGCTTCTATTTCTATCAATGCACCATAGTGAAGATCTCTTGTAGGAACAACACACCGTACGGGCCTATGATCACCAAAAAACTCTGAGTACACAGCATTAACATCATCCCATAGCTCCACATTTGGAATATAAAGACGCATCTGAATGATCTGATTTTTACTACTTCCGGCTTCAGTGACTAAAGTTTCTATATTATTCAATACAACTTCAGTCTGCGCTCTTATTCCCTTTGGCATTTCTCTCGTTCCCAATATAAAAGGTAACTGACCTGATATGTACAAAGTACCTTTATGCTCAATAATTGGGGAATAATGTCCTGCAGGTTTGGGAATTTTGTCTGTCTCGATTATTTTCATACTTATAGGTTGATGAACATAAATTGTCCATTCAAACTTACAAGTTCAAAAGACCATCTGGAAGTTCCATAGTAATAATCTTCTCTTCTTTCTTGACTTCTGTGATAAATTGATCATTTAATGGGATATATAATTCTTTACCATCTCGTATAATCACTGCCATTAGTTGTTGTGGAAAATCTTCAAGTCTTATAATCTCAAAAGATTCACCATTTGTGACATCTTCGAGAATAAATCCTACTAAATATTCTTTTTCTTCATCATCATGGAGATAATCCTCGGCGTACTTAATATCTTTTTTAAGTAAAAAAACTTTTTGCCCAATTAGAGAAGTTACTTCCTCTGAAGAATTAATATAATCAAATCGCATTATCAACTCAGGAACGTCCGTCCATTCCACAATTTTAAATGGAACTCTGAGCCCCTTTTGTTCTATAAAGAGGAAAGTTGATTCTTTAACATCTTCCTCAAATTCAGGTTCTGAGCTTACTTTTACATCACCCTTGTATCCGTAGGGCTTTCTTATAAAACCTACCTCAACATATTCCTCTTCATGTAAAAATTTCTTCAATGGTGACTAATTTATACTGATTAATCTCTTCTTCAAAATAACCCCATGGTGTGCCTTCTCCTCCCAATTCTGATCATTACATTCTAAAAGACATTGTGTGTCCAAAATTTGCTGCTCTTTATAAACCAAGCCTATGTCCATTGCATATTTCTCTATAGAATATCTTCTTTCTATAGCATTTTCATGATTAGCTTGCTGAACAGTCAAAACATCATTATAGGACTCAAAATTTTCATACCCCAATATCTTAAAGTCCCAATCTTTATAGAAATCAATTGATTCTCCATTTATAATTTGCCCTGTTACATCATTCATTAAAGCCAAGCCGTCCCAAGATTTACCTTCAGAAACAGGAAATGCCAATTTGATAATTCTATTTCCTGATTTTGAACATATAGCCTGCAACTCATTAGTTTCTGAAACCATATTCTCTTTATACAACCAAGGTTCCTGACCAGTATTGCTTTCCCAAATTTCTTCCCGATAAGACCCTAAATTGTCTCCGCCCTTAGTTGACTCAATTACAACATTTCGTTCATAGGTTACAAGGTGTTCGGTTTCTTTTCCTTGATTATTGTAGAAAATTCTATCCACCTCATAAATGTAAGTTGTACCTATATCGTGGATAGGAAAAAAGTTATATCCTGAATCTAGTGAAGTATCAACACCGCTTTCCTTTGAACAAGAACAAAGTGAGAAAATTATTAGAAAGAAGATCAATAATCTATTCATAACTATAAGATTATGATACGAAAATACATATAAATATTTTTAATATATTTACAAAAGATTAACTTTAATCCAGTAGAGAAAGAACAAGAAGAGAATTTTAGTAAAGATTAATGATGAAAAACGAACTATTCTCACATCCAAGTCCAAAAGCGTATTCTACACTTTCATTTGAGCGCAACGACATTCTTGAAGAAATGAAAAAACCAAGTTGTCCCCTATCCTTAAAGGAAAAGTCAAAACTGGTTACATATTTAAAATCTACATCTAGAAAAATGAATGTAGAATTATTACCTATCAAAGATTTATAACAAGGAATACTCTCTTAATATTTAGTACCCTTCACTCCAATCATCCCCTCTTGGATCAGCGGCTATCTCTTTACTTCCATCCGCATTTACCAAAATAGTTTCTACTCTTCCTATTTTCCCTCTTGACTGGACCTTGTGTCCCATTTCGGTTAGGATTTTTGAAAGTTCTTCTCCCAAACATTCTGATTCTTCAAAAACCATATCAGGAGTCCATTGATGATGAAATCTACAGGCAGCAGTAGCCTCTGTAGCTGTCATATCAAAATCCACAATATTCATAATAGTTTGTAATACTGAAGTAATGATGGTGGATCCTCCTGGTGTCCCAACAATGATTTTCACTTTACCTCCTTCAGTGACTATAGCAGGTGTCATAGAACTTAACATCCTTTTACCAGCTTTAATGCTATTACCCTCATTGCCAATAAGACCATAAACATTTGGAAAACCGGGCTTAGAGCTGAAGTCATCCATTTCATTGTTTAGGAAAAAACCTGCACCTCCTACTACTACCTTAGATCCATATCCGGTATTTAACGTGGTGGTGATAGATGCTGCATTTCCTTGCTCATCAATAACGGAATAATGTGTAGTCTGCTCACTCTCTTTACTCACATTTCCTTCTTTTATATCAGAACTCAATGTTGCCTTTTGAGAATTAAAATTTTTCATTCTCTTTTTAGCATATTCTTTTTGTAAAAGTGCTTCTCGGGGAACATTGTAATAATCACTGTCCCCAAGATGGGTTGATCTATCCGCATATATCCGTCTTTCTGCTTCAACCACAAGGTGGATAGCTTCTGGAGAATGAAATCCCATTGATGGCAAATCATAATTTTCTAAAATATTTAATAACTGAACTAAGGCTATTCCACCAGAGGAGGGAGGAGGCATAGAAATAATACTATGACCACGATATGTTCCTTCTATTGGTTCTCTCCAAACTGATTCATAACTGCTCAAATCTTCTTTTGAAATAATACCATTTGACCTGTTCATCTCTGCCACTAAACTATCAGCAACCCATCCCCGATAGAAGCCATCTTCACCTTGATCTCGAATAGCTTCAAGAGTATTTGCTAATTCTGGTTGCTTCAGAAGGTCTCCTGCTTTCCATTCACTTTTCATAGTAAAAGCATTAGTTCTGGTATTAAGATCCAACCACTTTTCCATTGTACGATTAAAGCCATTAGCCTGTTTTTCAGAAATATTAAATCCATTTCTAGCTGCATCTATTGATGGCTGTATCAATGCTTTCCAATCTTTCAGCTTGCTATATTTTTCAAAAGCTTTTACCATACCATCCACAGTACCAGGTACTCCTGCGGCAAGATGGCCATCGATACTCAATCGATCTATAACATTCCCTTCTGCATCTAAATACATATCTCTATGAGCTGATCCGGGCGCTTTTTCTCGATAATCTAATGTGGCGACTTCTCCATCGTTCATTCTGATAACCATGAATCCTCCACCTCCTATATTTCCTGCTACTGGATAGCAAACTGCCAAAGCAAATTGAGTAGCAATAGCAGCATCAATTGCATTACCACCTATCTTTAAGACATCCACACCTATTTTTGTGGCAACAGGATGTGCAGAAGCTAAACCTGCATTCTGAGCCATAACTGTTTTCCCTTCCTCAGAAATGATCTCCTTCACTACTGGTTCACTTTTACAACCAATCCAAAAAAGAGAAATTAAAAACAGAATCCTGAGCATAGCCTTACGTTTATAATTAAGATTCCGCAAAAAACTCAATTCGCAGCTCTATTCAAACTTTTGGAGGTAAAATATCTTTGAAGTGTCCGTTTAGTTGAATCTTTTTTCTCATTTCTTCCATATTGCGGGCAATTGGAATCAAGTTTTCGAGATGATTGAGCATATATTCCTGTCGTTCTATCTCAGTGGGTATCTGAAGAAAATGGTATTCTTGATCAAAGTTGAACCCAACTTTATGAGCTACCTGAGTGGTGTAAAATAAATCGCTATCCAAAGCTGCTGGTACAGAAGTAATACTCATAAAAGAATACAACTCCATTAGTTTCTTTTTAATATCAAAACATTTCATTTCATCTCGATTCAATTCTAAATCAATCAATTGAACCTCGCCTCCTGGATATAATTTTGATGGATGAATTTCTAAAAACTTAATCACTCTGAATGATTGCACCCCTTCGGTCCTTACATCCATCCTTCCATCAGGATATTGCTTCTCTATGTTTACTATTTTGACCAATGAACCAAAATCCAAAGCAAACCCTTTACGAAAAGTTGGAATTCCGAAAAGAACTTTGTGTTCCTCACAGTCATTAATTAGTTGGCGATATCTGGGTTCAAAGATGTGTAAGTTCAGCTCTTCTTTTGGGTAAACTACAAGTTCTAAGGGAAAAAGTGGATAAATCTGCATAGAGAAATTCAAGATACAAAGATCGAGACATAAGTCCCTATCATCTGATTAAAGGAGTGAAGTTCATTTCTATTTGATGTCCGCAATTATGGTCTCTACCTTATACTTCCAGGCAATGTCCATTATAGCCACGACATATTCATTAGGAACTTTTGGATCAGGAGATAGTGTCATACTTACTGGTCTTCCTTTTCTACCCAGATTAATAACTGCCTTTCTGATTTTAGTTAAGGACACTTTCTGGCCTCTTATCCAGTAAGTACCATTTCTTTTTATCTGGATATTAGTAGGTGGTGCTTTGAGCTCAGTATTGTTTTTGCTTTTACCTGGCAGTTTAAGGTTAAGGGCATTAGGCACAATCATAGATGAAGTAAGCATGAAAAATATGAGCAATAAGAATATAATGTCAGTCAATGACGACATATTAAATTCTGCACTTACTTTAGATTTTTTCTTAAATCCCATTGTCTAATATTTAACCTTTGGGTTGAGTAGCAATAATAGCTCTCATTTTGAGCTTACTCGCTATGGACATTACTTCATTAACTTTCTGCCATGGTACTCCCACTTCTGCAATAATAGCGATAGTGGCATTATCTTTATTAGTATCATCTGACACAGCTCTCCTTACTATTCCTTCAATGTCTCTCAATCTTGCCGATTTTCCATTGTATGTTACTTTACCATCTTTAGTCATCATGACGGTATAATCAGTAGGTGCCACCGTCTTTGATTCGGACTCAGGAAGTTTTACATTGATTTGAATCATTGATGATGTCAACATAAAAAAGATCAATAACAGAAAGATGATATCCGTAAGTGACGACATACTAAATTCTGCACTGACTTTATTTCTACTTTTTACTGCCACTTTGAAATGATATTTATGATGGGTCCTGAAGTAAATCCATAAATTCCACGGTTGTCTTTTCCATATTATAAACTACTTTCCCTACTCTAGCAACTAGTAGATTGTAACCTATAAATGCAAAAATCCCTACTAATAGGCCGAATGCAGTGGTAATCAAAGCTTGATAAATACCACCTGCCAATACATCTGGAGTCACATTCTGTTCACTTGCCATTTTATAAAAGGCCAAGATCATCCCAGTCACAGTTCCAAAAAAACCGATCATAGGAGCTGCACCTGCAATACTTGCTAAAGTGGAAAGCCTATTTTCTAATTGAAATATCTCAAGGTTCCCAACATTCTCAATTGCGGCATCAATATCTTTTAGAGGTTTTCCTATTCTCATCAGACCTTTTTCTACCATTCTAGAAATCGGAGTCTTTTTGGTTTGACACAATGCAATAGCTCCTTGAATGTTTCCTGCGGCAACAGAGGCGCGTATATTATTCATGAAGTTTTGATCGATTTTACTGGCACTTTTAATGGTGAAAAATCGCTCAACGAAGATGGACACTGCCATTATAGATAATACCAATAGTATAGAAACAATTGCTATTCCTAAAGGACCTCCTTGAGTAACCAAGTCTAAGAGACTTTGTCTTTTTTCTTCATCAACACCATCTGCTTGAAGGAAAAAAAATGAAAATAAAATCATCGGTATTCTTTGTTTGCACTATTAACGACAGTAATGTCGCTTTCTAGTATTAAGAATACACAAAAATATAACATATTAAAGTTTTATGTAATATACAGTGAAATGAATATTTGTTTTATTAATTACAGGATTAATATCTATCGAAATGGCTTTCCCAGTTTTTAAAAACATATTAAAAAAGGTGTTTGTGGTATTCTTTTCTTCAGTTTTGAAAAGTAGATTACATTATTGGACAGATTATTGTTGTAAGTAAGACTGTTTAAAACTACATTTATATCAAGTATTAAGATAGATGATGAATTCTCTTAAAATCATTGTTACTTCTTAATCCTTCCTTACAAACACCCTTATTAAGAATAGGCTTTAGCCTAGAATAAAATTGATAATTTTAAATTAGAGGGTGTGTCAAAAATTACAACAATATTAACTGTAGCCATAGTTGCAATTATGCAAACTGTTGGTCAATCTCAAACTGCATTGGCTTTACATAACATGGAAGATTATGATTTTGATTCTATATCAGATTTAGATGATAACTGTCCATACACTAAAAATTTATCCCAAGAAGACCTTGACGGAGATGGTATAGGAGATATTTGTGATCCTTTATGCGAAAAATATATTTCAGAAGTATTTTATCCAGAGGGAAATGAAACGCTCTTAGCTCACAAGACTCTAAATGGTGTTAAAGGATGGACCACACAGGTTATCCTAAATCAAACAGAAAATGTTGTTTTTGACCTCAATTTGACAACTTCAGGCCCACTTAAATTAAACAAGAAATCAAATATTTTCTTGAAAAGTAGAGGTCTTTATCTTACTCGAGCTAAACCAAGATGGACCAAAGAAGAGGATTTAGGACATTCCTACAAACTAACCTTTGACATTAATGGCCTCCCAATGGGTAAGCACGATATAGAGCTGGTTCATGTAAATCCTTTAGAATCACACGTAATAACTGTGGTAAACTTTAACGTAAAAGCGATTTGTGAATATAATACAGAACACGAAGAACTAGCTTTTAATGATTGAGAGCTATGTTTTATTTTTCATTATGGAGTATTATCAGAAGCTTTATAAGCCTCCCAACTCATTTTCTTGTATTTCTCCTCCTTAGCAAAAGTTAATTCCTGTTGAAGTTGTGGAGCTTTTTTGAATCCTGGTGAAATCATGATTCGTGCAAAACTCTCATCTAATAAAACAAAAGCAGGATAACCCATTCGTCCATCTAAAAGAGCATAAGCCAATTGATGAACTCCTCTCCTACCCTGAGCAATAAATTTAAAATCAGTTCCATTGAAACTAATCTGATCTTTTTGCTCGGCATTAAATTTTACTGGATAAAAATTGTCATTTAAGTATTTCACAATTTCAGCATCCTTGAATGTGCTTGCATCCATTTTCTTACACCAACCACACCAGTCAGTATATACATCCACAAATACTTTTTTAGGGCTGGTTTTACTCAATTCAGAAGCTTCCTCCCATGAGTACCATTTTACATCTTGGGCTGAAAGAGGAATTAAAAAAAGTAAAAGTAATAAGCTCAATATAACTTGACGCATAATATTTTTTTATATACACAAATATAACGCGATCCACATTTCTAAAGTGTTATGATTATGTTGTAATCATTCATTATTTGTTTGTTTACAGACGAAGCGCCTCAGAAAACAAGGCATTTTGAAATAGAATTAAAGTTATTCTACTGAAAATCAAAGCATCATCCTACAAATTGGCCTTCAATTCTAAGAAATTGAACATAAATGAAGTTGTGTATTTCTCATACATCATGTTTGGTAACTAGAATGATTTCATTCTATTAAAATATAATCAAATTCATATCTTTCAAATCAACTCTAAATAGTTTATGCCAAGGCTAAGTTCCATGTACTCTCTTGCACATTTCATATAATCACAAGTATAACTTTCAATTTCAGAATTCTTATGCTAATATTGGCCGTTTTTCATGATATCGTATGAACTATAAAGAGACGATAAATTATTTATTCAATATGCTCCCTGTATATCAAAATCAGGGTAAGGTTGCGATAAAAAAAGATCTGACCAATATTGTGAAATTAAGCCAAGCTCTTGGTGACCCTCATAAAGAATATAAAACCATTCATGTAGGTGGTACTAATGGGAAAGGCACTGTAAGCCATATGTTAGCTTCTGTTCTCCAAGAATCAGGACTGAAAGTAGGGCTATACACTTCACCTCATTACATTGATTTTAGAGAAAGAATAAAAATTAATGGTGATTATATCAGCGAAGAACAAGTAGTTTCTTTCATTAAGAAAATGAAAGAACTTATCTCAGAAATTAGACCTTCTTTTTTTGAAATGACTGTTGCAATGGCATTTGAGTATTTTCGTAGTGAAGGTGTGGATTATGCCGTTATAGAAGTTGGCTTAGGAGGACGTCTAGACAGTACTAATATCATTTCTCCAGAAATAAGTGTGATCACAAATATTGGGTTGGATCACATGGACATGCTTGGACATTCAATTTCTTTAATTGCTCTTGAAAAAGCCGGAATAATAAAAACGAATATCCCTGTTATTATTGGCGAATATGATAAGGAGTCAGCTCCTGTATTTTTGAAGAAAGCACTCAATTCTAATTCAAGTATCAATTTTGCTTCTGAAGAATGGTCCGCTGAAAACTCTTGTGAAAAAACGATAATCCGAAATAAAGACATGCACCAGTTCGTCTTTTCAGATCGCAGTAGAGGTCCATTTTTTCTTAAAAACGTGTCTACTGTCCTATCTACAATTACACATAACACATTAAATATCAATAAAAAACACATTATAAATGGAATCAATGTGTTTATAAAAAACACGAATTACAAAGGAAGATGGCAATGGCTAAGTCGTGATAAAAACATCCTTCTGGATAGTGGTCATAATGAACATGCACTTTCTAAAACTTTAAATCATTTAAATCATTTAAACTATCCAAAAATTCACTTTGTACTTGGATTTGTAAAAGACAAAGATGTAGAAAAGCTAATAAAGCTACTTCCTTCGGATGGTCAATACTACTTTGCCAAACCTTCCATTTTTAGGGGCGCTAAGGTATCCTCTTACCAGCAATCAATGATAACAAGAGGATTACAATTCAACAGCTATCTCAGTGTGTCTTCAGCATTGGAAGCAGCTAAAAGATCAAGAGACAAAGCAGATCTAATATTTGTAGGTGGAAGTAGTTTTGTTGTTGGTGAAATCCTTGAAAAGATTAAAAGATAAGTGAGCATTTATAAAACACAACATTGGCAACTATATAAAATGGAATATGCTAATTTCTTTAATTTCTGATACTCATAGCTATTTAGGAGATGATGTAATGAAGCATCTTCATGACTCTGATGAAATATGGCATGCTGGTGATGTAGGTACTCCTATTATATTGGAACAACTACAAAGCATTGCTCCTCTCAGAGCAGTCTGGGGAAATATTGATGGAAACGATGTGAAAATTGAGACAAAAAAGGATTTGATATGGGAAGTAGAAGGAATCAAAGTTTTTATGACTCACATTGGTGGATATCCAGGGCGATATTTTAAAAACCCTTATCATTTGATTAAAAAAAATCAACCAGACCTATTTATAAGTGGGCATTCACATATACTAAAAGTGATGAAAGACAAAGAAAATAATCTGCTCCATATGAATCCAGGGGCATGTGGTATAGTTGGATTTCATCAATTTAGAACATTTCTCAAATTTGAAGTCAATCATTGTAAGATTCAAAATCTGAGAGCCATAGACTTAGGTTCAAGATCCCAAGCTAAAGTTTAAGATTGAGTATGAGAATCAAAGAAATGCTATAAAGCCCCATAGCTGGATGGGTTTTTAAAAACTAATTTTTCTATCATTATATTATTCTATAAATCCAATTCCAATTAAAAGGTCCCTACTCTTTTAATATTCCTTGACTCCAATTTAGGTTCTTACAGACTTAACTGAAGACAATGCATCACTCATCCTGCCTGATACTTATACGGCATTAATATCAATCCAATAATCTTAATCTAAAAGCAAGGTTGATTCTACTATCTAGCTGTGGGTAGCCATTCACCTCAAACCTATTCGTATTTCTAAGCACATTTTCAAGGTCGTCCATTCCTATGTAGACTTCAAGACCGGAGATATCAGCTTTGATATAAGGAGCTAACCTCAATGTGCTTGGGCTAATTGAATTTCCTTCAAAATAAAAATCATTTAAAAAACTATGAAATGAAGGTGTTGAATAATTTCCACGATACCAGATCACACCACCTAATTTGGTTCTTAATTTCTTTTTGAAAAATGGTATACGAATAGATATATCATGTCTTGTAGAAATTTTAGGAAGAGACAGAATTTTTTCATCACTAATATTTTGAAAGAAGAGGATATTTTGGAGTGAGAAAAATTTCCATGACCATTGATGACTAATCTCAGCAGAACTTACTGAAAGACGATTCAAAGCATTTGTATATACCTTTTGACTATTCAGGTACACATAGTCAGAAATACTAGAATGTCGAATGTGCACACTAGTTCGCCATTTCAAATTTTGATAATGAAGTCCTAGATTAACATACTTCTGATTGTTCAAAGTTTGAGTCCATACCGGATTCCCAAGAATAGAAAGTGAGGTCTGAAATAAGCCTGGTGCTTCTGATCCATTTTGCAAATAGAGTTTAAACCTCTGATTTCTGATTCTCAAAGAACCAGATAGTGATACATTACTTTCTGCTAAGCCTCCTAATTCTTGATAAAAAGAAACGATGGAAGAAAGTGATTCGTTGACTTTGTAGGTAGCCCTTCCATTTATAAAAAACTGACTCCTCGTTAGTTTATCTAATGAATTTTGTTGTTCAAAATTTTGATTAATTTGAATTCCTGAAACCACTTCCAATTTCTCGCTTTTTAACTGAAATCCTATTTTTTGATATAAATTCCAAACACTATTTCTTACAGTATCTATAGATTGGGATAGGGGTACAGGGCTGAATGAAATTGCATTTTCATCGGTCACATCTGGATCAAGGTGTCTGAACCTTTCCTTTTCACTTCCAATTTCGGTGAAAGCAAGTTTGGTCCATTTTTGAACTAGACTGTCTACACCTAATGTTATAGAAGTTCCAAATCTGAATGTAGTATTCTTTATGTTTAAATCAGTATCCGTATTGTTCACAGAGTAACTGGCATTACCCCCACTTATTGCAGATAACACATCTTCAGGATTAGTCAATCCTCCATTTAAAAATTCTGTATTTCTAATAATATTAAAGTGCAGATAAGATCTTCTTCTGTCTTTTTTGCTTCGCTGCACAACATTAAATTCTAGAGCATTAAATCCAGACGTCTGATGACTAAATTGACCTTTGCTGTTACCAGAAAATATTCTAAATCCAAAAGTAATATTACGAGCAAATGTTCTGCTAAATTCAAGATTTATATTGCGATGACCATCCTGAGATCTCGACCCATAATACGCTTTAACCACAGGTCTATTTGGGGAAACAATTATAGAAGTAGGTAGGTAGGTTTTATAAATATCGTAGGACTTGAGTCCAAGCTTGTTTCCCCTTTGGTGATTAAATTCAAATCGTACGGGAAGTGTAGCAGCATAATAGTTACCTAAACCCAAATGATCTATATCGTCTTGTAATAGATCAACACTTAAGTCTCGCTGCGAAATAGTATCCTGAATCCTGGATAGCAATCCAAGGTCATCGATCTGGAAATAATCGACTTTCAAAGGTGGCTTTTTTATAGAGTCTGATGCAGTACGTAAAGCACCATTCTGGGTATTACCTCTCAACCTCCCTCCTTGACCTGGATAGTCCTGTGAATACACCTTTGCACTTGCCGATAATAGAATAATAAGTAGAATAAAATTTCCTATTAAAAAAGACCTAAAAGATGAAATGTTGAAATTTACCAAAAGGAATCTTTATTTTATTAGCTGATGCTTTAAGTCTTTAAGGATACGAGGCAAAGGTAGGCGTCATTTTTCAATAATTCCTCAATATCTAATGATGGAATATGACATGTCAATTAACTAAAAGAATATCACCAGCTTCGACAATAGTACCTCCGTCTATAGATCGCATTACGATGTGATAGACAAAAACATCAGGTTGAATAACTGTTCCTGATTTTTTTCCGTCCCATCCAAAATCCGAGTCATTTGGTTGTGCATCAATTACCTCGTACATTTTTTCACCATATCGACTATAAATAGACATATCATAAGATACCACTGATCCGGCTTGAGATTGCAAAAAGAATCGATCATTTCCAGCATTATTCGGAGAAAACGCAGTGGGTAAATAATAAGAGATTCCTTCGGTAGGATTATTATTTACTATTACCTCAACACTGATGGATTGTCTACATCCTATATTATTAAATGCAACAACAGTGTAAATTGTTGTTTCATCAGGGTTAGCATTCGTATTAGTACAGTCATCGCAACTTAGACCTCCTGGTGGCGTCCAACTGACAGAATTGATATTTTGTTCACTTATCACTTCCAAATTCAATCCTCCTTGGGCGTTCTGACTACTATTAAAATCAAGGTTAAAAAGAGAAGTTTCTACCGTCAACAATTCTGAAAGCTCACATCCATTAGCATCTATCACCTGTATCAAATAGTCACCTGGGACCAACTCGTCTAAGACAACCATTTCTGAATCTGAAGATGATACATCTCCTTCAACATCAATAGTATAAGGAGCACTGCCTTCATTTATAATTAGTTCTAACTCGCCGTTATTATCATCTGCACATGAAGGCGATGAACCTGAAGTGACAGAAATAGATCTGAGGCTTACATCAAACCTTAACAAGGTATCGCACAAGTTTGGACCTATAGAAAATGATTCATCCATTGTGGTGTTTTCATTGACCTCTATTCCAAAAAGATTCATAACCTGCCCCGCACATAAATTTACCTGATGAATGTACTCTTCTGTTTCTATATACTCCAATGAAACAAAAACAACACTATCACATCCAGTGGCAGATGCTTCAGGAAAGATAACTTCACCATCCAAATTATTCTCATCAAATCTCTGATCTCCAACCATCAAAAACTGTCCTTCACAAAAGATTTCATCGACATCTACAAAGACACCTGCCTCAAAATCTATTTGCACATTGACGGTCTGAGTACATCCTTCCGATGTAATGAGATCATAACTACCTGAAGTGTTATTCACATCATATACAACACCATTTATGGTTACTGGATCATTTTCACACCTTTCATCTTGAAAAAAAGAATCCTCTGTAACTGTGGGCGAATAAAATATTTCATAAATAGTATCACAATCACTTCCAATTCCATTATAGACAATCAATGTATCTGAGGTCACAGTGATTCCTCTAAAATCACCTTCTCCGATACATGGATCAACTTCATCTTGCAATACAATGGCCTCTTCAATTTCTAAGTTCAAAATGTAAGTTGTATCACAACCTGCATCTAGTCCAGAAACAGTGATGGGAAGATCAATTTCTTCAAAAACATAGTCTGTTCCCTTAAAACTAAAAACATCACCTTCGCAAATAGATGTATCAATAGTAAAAATCAAATCCGGACTGAACTGCACTGAGAGGAGAAAAGTAGTATCACATCCTAGATCACCAGAAATAACAACAGGGAATTCTGCAAGTGGATCTGGGTATATCGTTCCTTTAAATTCAAACACATCGCCACCACAAATCATGGTATCTATTGGTATTGAAATCTGAGTATCAAAAGTGACAATAATCTCTCCCGTAGGCAATTCTACAGGACACATGCTTTCAATACTAGCATCATATGAGACTACATTGACTGTATAAGTATTACTTACGAAAGGATTTAGAAAAAGTGTATTTTCTTCTATTCTATTTATTCCACTTGTAGATGAAACATTGATAAAATGCGATTCTTCTATTGATTCAAATGGATCAAATAATGTGATATTATCATCTTGATCAGATATTGCTAAGGTTACCATATAATTTGTGCTTGGAAAAGCAAAATCTAAATCCACTTGCAAGTCGAGATTATCACATGTTATTTCTATTGATTGAGTCTCTATATCTAGTTTCAAGTCAGGCTGAATTATAAGCCGGAGCAATGCGGTGTCGTTTACTTGCTCACCACAAATGCTCGCCTCGTTTACTATGTATTGAAAGTCGTAGGTTCCTGTTTCTAAGGTTGAAATGTCTACACCTGATGGACTTGAAAGATCAATTCCAGAATTATTCACATCTCTCCACAAACCTGTAGCATTATTAGAAAGACCTAGGGCAGATACAAAATCGGGAAAATCTAATTGTGCTTCTTCTTCACAGTAAGAAAGAACATTACTTTGGCCTACTTCAATAAGCTCAAACATGATGTCAACTGAGTAAGACCTTTCTGAGCAATTGCCATTAGGTATAGCTGTAAAATTGATTACATCTCCTCCGGGAGGAATACCAGATACATCAATATTAAAAAGTTCATTTTTATTTCTTCCACTTCCAAAAGCAAGGACAGTTGAGATGTTGTCTAGATTTAAATCAAACAACTCAACAAGATTGACAAAAGGGTCATCACTACTTGCACATATGTCCATTTGGACCAAATTATTACCTACAGATGGGAATGTATCTATCCTTAAATACATTGAATCGGGATCAGTGGCATTGTCATCATAAGTGAATACTAGAAGGGTACTATCTTTTAGGTTTGAAAACTCTAGAGGATCATTAACATTCCACGTGCCTGTTCGAGTAAAGTCTGGGGAAGCAGCAATTGGCAGTGATTGGGCATCGGAATCCGTGCAAAATGTATTGGTAATAAATGGGAATCTACTTTCTACATCTTTCTGTGCTATTCCAATAACCTCAATATTGATTTCGGCAGTACTTGTGCATCCTCCAGATTCTGTGATTGTCAGCGTATATAGACCAGCATCTTCAGGAGTTACTGGATCAGGAAATGCAATCGATGATGAGGATGAAGTCAATACTCCATTTGGCCCTACCCAGTCATAATCTACACCATCTGCTGGAATAGCATTTAGAACCAAAACATCAGTACTCTCACAGAATCTATTATTCTCTCCGTTACTACTAATTTCAGCAGGTACCAAGCTCTTTAGGGTGCCTTCTATTTCAATACTCTCGATTCTATATTCTTCATCTTCATCTTGAGTGCCTCCAGTAACAGTAAAAAAAACCGCCGTCCCAATTCCTACATTATCAAATGTTTGTGAAAAAACTGAAGAAACATTAGACCCACAATATGAACCAATTGGGAATGTGCTTCCATCTAGTGTGATTTGAACTTCCATCTCATCAGCACCGGAAAATGCACTTACACATGCTCCTATTCCTACACATTCTTCTAATGATCCTATTGCACTTGTATTCAATGTAATAGTTACATCACAGTAGGCTTCAGTGAATATGTAAGGTCCAATAGTGCCAATAGAAAGATTATTACCCGTAAGGTTATTAAAGGGACAGCATTGTGACCCTTCCTTTTCTCTAATTACAAACGCTTCATTTTCTATCCCAAAAACACCTTGGGTATTATCACATTCTCCAATATTTGGAGAAGGGACGGACACATCTATATCTCCATTAAATTCTATCACATCAATGGTTACCTGAGCAGGTAACTGAGACGCAAAGAAAACAACTAAGAATGCAATGTAATATGAAAATTTTGGATTTATCACAATAAAGTATTTACAATAAACGCTCCAAAATCAAATATTATTTTCACATTCACATTACGATAAAATATATGTGTAATATGCTGTTAATCATATTTTAAAATATAAAAAGCCGTCCATTTTCATGGACAGCCTTTTCCCTTTTTGGTACCACCCAAAATGGGGTAACTAAAAAATTAATCAATAAGAGTTACGTCACCGTGGAGCACTTCCAACAGGACATTATTTTCTTTTACCATCATTTCATAGATATAGACTCCATTATCCAATTTTCTACCAGCACGAGTACCATCCCATCCTGAGGAAGGGTCATTTGGTGTAAGTCCTCTTGCTTTGTAGATAATTTCTCCCCATCTATTGAAAATCAATAAATCATATTCAATATTTTCAGCATCCTCTAGAGTAAGGTATAGCTTGTCATTTCCAGTAGTGCTGCTCGTATTAATAATATTAGCAACTTCACTTTGTATTTTTCGTACGTATTCTAGTCTAATTTCTGTTTCTCTGAGACATCCATCCTCATCGTATACTAAAGCTCTGATGATTGAAGTCTCATCAAGTGTTACGGTAGGAGAAAAACAATTCTCACAAGATAATTCTGCAAGTGATTCCCATCTGAAGGAATCTATAATACCAGTATGTCTTAATTCTAATTCATAGACTCCTTCATCCACTTTAAACCAATCTATTGCAATATCGACCCTTCCTGCTTGAGTAATAGATACTCTTCTAGTTACCGAACATCCTTCGGCATCATAAATCTCTAAATCATAATTCCCTGGGCCTAAATTGGATATCTCTGTGGGAAATTCATGTACGTCTCCAGTGAGACCATTCACAGAATATGTAAATGGCGCCATGCCATCAAACACACCCTCTATCATTATCCTTCCGCCACTAGGGTCGTCTGGGCATACCGAGAGTCCTCTAGCATCTACATCGATATCTGTAAATATAAGATCAACTGCTATGACACTGTCACATCCCAATGCATTCTGAAGAGTAATATTTCCTGAAGGATTATTAATGTCATATCTATTTCCGGCTACAACTAATTCCTCTCCAGCACATAGGTGTTGAGAAATAGAAGTGGATTCTGGAATAGAAAAGTTTAGATCTATATCAATTATACTGTCACAACCATTACCAGCAGCTAGAATTTGCTGACCTCTTGGCGTATTTATATCATATATGACTCCATTTACCTCAATGCTTTCATTCTCACATAAGACTTGATCCAATAGTGTTGAACTTTGATTTTTAAATGTCAAATCAATTAAGATGACACTATCACAACCACTAGGTAGTTGTATTATTTCTTGACCAGAAGTATTATTGATATTGTATGCTGTTCCATTAACAATCATCTCTTCACCTTCACATAGAATTGAATTAATAGATACCTCAGTTGAAGTAATATAAGTCAAGTCCACATTGACTATACTATCACAGCCAATTGCTGATGTCAATGTAGCAGATCCAGTAGGATTGTTAATATCAAATCGCTCTCCTCCTATATTAACAAACTCATCAGCACATAATGTTTCCTCATATACTGAAGAAGGAGATTCTAATAAATACATATTAAGAACAAAGATGCTATCACAGCCTTGTACGGACTGCATGATCAATGTATCTCTCAATACATCGACACTATTTATCCCAAGTCCAAACTCACTAGCACAAACACTTGTGTCTTTAGATATCAAGTAAGTCTGAGCAATATCAATATTTACAAAAACCGTACTGTCACAACCTTCACTATTCTGTAATACCAATACTCCACTTAAGTTATTGGCATCAAACCTCTGCCCTTCAATGTCCATAAAATCACCTGCACAAATGACTTCATTTCTTTGCGAACTAATATCTTGATATACACTAATATTTACGAACACTATACTGTCACAACCTTCTGATGTGCTCAAAATACTTTCTCCTGAAAGGTTGCTTTCACTATACTCCACTCCATTTATCATCACACTGGAACCTCTGCAAATTGTCTCTTCTACC
>DKPS01000196.1 GCA_002471345.1 Saprospiraceae bacterium UBA7328 | reverse complement strand
AAAAAAAACTCCTAGAGTCACCACACCCTAGGAGTCAATACACAAATTTTCATTCAACAGTCTTGACCAAAATCTCTTGTTGAATATGATACTATGGACATTCTTTTTATGCCCATATCTTAAATCAAGGATCTCATCACCTCAATACCTCATGAAATACTTCCCTTTCTAATACCTCAAAATAAGCCTCAAACTCCTCCAATATCACCTCCTTAGAGAAACACTCACAAGTGCTATTAATCTCCTTTAAAACGGCTGTATGCATGCCAGATTTAAGTACTCCCACTCTGTAGCAGTCCTTAGCCTTATCACTCACTTTCAGCTTACCATACGCTCGCTTTTTGTGTGTCCCTTTGACTAAGATAAAGTCATAATCTCCTTGAGTGATAAAGCTTGAATCCTCTAGTTCTTTAAGAGCGAGAATTACCACATTACCAAAAGGATTAAGACCCGTTCTACGCTTAAGTCCAATGCCATTAGCGATGTCCGATTCATCTGCTTGAAGAAAGCCAGCAGTACTGCAATGTGCTTCTAGGAAACAGTAGATTAATTTGGCTTCTTTGGATAGCTGTTTGAAGGTATGATCATTCCATTTAAGGGTATCTAATCTCATGTAATTTGTTCCTTACAAAGTTACAGAGGAGGTAGGAGGAGGGTTGTTTTGTAAAGTATTTGGTAAGGATAAAAACCTATTTTGATTCTGTATTATTTACCTATCCCATGGTATGTAGTGAGTTTCCCTTTTACTTTTACCACTTAATATGATAATTAACCCCAACCGTTCAAACGTATATGATCTCAAGTTATGTGAATATTTCATAACTTGTTGATAGATTGTAGCTAAGCGAATCTCGTTAATGTAGAGTCGGTGAAAAAAAATCATTTTATAAAGTATTTATTAGATTTCATTGTGATTGTATTCAGTATTACTGTTTCATTCTGGCTCAATGAAAAATCTATTGACATTCAAGATGAAAAAGCACGTATTAATGTATTATCTAGTCTACAAAGAGAGGTTTATGAAATTAAAGAATATTGTGAAGAGAGAGAAGCTACTTGGCAGAAAGATATAAGCCTACTCGACCAATTCCTCTATCCTCGAAATGGAGTTTTGGATTTTGATTCTATCTTAAGCTTAACGCAAAGCAAAAATAGAATTGAGACCTTCTTTTTAATCTATAGAGTTTTTGATCCACCAATGAATAGATATTATTCAATAATAAACTCGGGAGATTTAAGATATGTGAATTCAGAAAAAATCAAGGAAATATTAAGCAGACTTCACAATACCTCTTTTTCCTATGTTGAGACGACCGTTGAATATGAAAAACAGCTGAAACAAAGTTTTTTGCCTTTTTTGTCAACAAATCATCCAAAATTTATCTTAGCAACGGATGATTCGGATGTCGATTTTGATACTTATCTCAGAATCCTTGATGAAGCTATTCAAAATGATGAAAAATTTAAAGCCAAACTAATAATGATAAGAAGGTATCTGGGTATCAAACTAATGTTTTTGGATTTATATAGGAAAAGTTTAAATGAGCTCGAAAAAGAAATTTCTGTTGTACTTGATGAGGGCTAGATTATTTAATAGTAATCCTTCAAACCAAGATAATTTCAAATAACGTAAACTTTTCATATTTTGTTTATTGATTATAATCTAAACCAATCATATTAATTAAATACGCTGCCTCATGGGACTAGCCTCAACTTTTACCAATTCTATAGTTAGAGAAATTGGTCGTAACTACGGAAAATCAATATCCAATGATCTTTTGGGAGACTTAAAACTTTTCAACCACTATCGTCAATTCTTTGATGAGAATGTGATTTAGGAGTTCAAACATAACTTTGATAAATCATTCAAGGTACACAGGACAATGATGCGAGATATTGCGACATACATTCAGGAGAACATAAAATATGACTCAAAAGCGAATTACTATAATCTAGTGGATACTCTTAAGAAGCTGTTTGAGAATGATGTTTGAATCAATCCTTCTCCAATTTTCGCATTTTTTTTCTGTAAGTAATTATGTCAGTGCCTAACAGCAGAGCAAGAGAAACAAACATTAATATCGCAATACCATAATTCCAACCATCTGGGTCATCTGTATTCAAGAAATCTTGCATCACTAATGGTGGCAGCCAACAAAACATTAGGGTGCTGGAAAAATTACCGAATAACCAAGTAAATGCCTTCTTCAATTTTGCCATAAGGCTAAATTAAACATTCTGACTAATGATCCAAAAACCTGTAGCGTTAAGACTGCTTAGAACGGGGTTTGAATCAATTTTCTTGCAATTCTTTTTTTGTTTTTTTTCTTAATTGGACTTCCTCAAATATTATGGCTAATAAAGATATACCGAGCCACTTCAATAATTTGGAATTTTCCCATTGGTATATATGCGCTTACCAAATCAATAATAGAAAACCAAATTGGAGTAGAAGGAATACTGTAAATCATATACACGCCCCCCAAAAAGAAAAAGCCCCCAACAATCATTGCCAATTTAAAGTGATTAGAAAAAGCCACTTTGACCGTTACTAATGCCGCAGCTAAAGTACCTAAGGCATGAGCTAACCAAGGCACGATATAATGAACAGGTTTCATAAGATGAAAAGTCTCTTGCAAAGCCTCCATGGTAGTATTATCAAAGCCTTCTGGATTGGGAATAATTGATGGACCAATAGTAACGATGCCCATATTTATACCAGAACCTACCACAATACCTATTATGACGGCAAGAACATTCTTTAGTGTGCTATTCATTTGAAGCTAATGTTTTTTTAAAATAACAAATTCAATTTATAAATCTTTTTTGAATTAAGACCTGATAAAATATCAGTACCTCATTAAAGAATAAAGATTGATAAAGTAATGGGTCAATTTAAAATCAAAAAATCCATTCAGAATGCTGGGACTATCATCTTCAAATACCTCACGATCATAGGTATTCTCTTTAGATTAAATCCTCTCCCATCCACTTTTTAACCATAACAACCTTTTCAATTTATTCTTAAAATGAACTGTTGAATTGATAAGACTAATTTCTGGTGGCTGAGTGACATCTTAAATAGTTCCATGAGTTGATCCATCTGGAATCAAAATTGCAATCGCTGACTCTCTAATCATACTTACGGATTTTTTCATCTTAAGTGAGCATTCTATATTAGAGGCCTAATTCATACATGAATGACATTATTAGTTTTACTTGTAGCTTGCAACGTCGTATTGGCAATAATTTTCAAAGTATTCAGCCAATACAAAGTTGACAACCTAAATGCTATCATCGTAAATTATATTGTATGCGTAGTTGTTGCATCGGTTGCTCTCGGTCACTTTGTTATACCATCAAATCTTTTCAGTATAAAATGGATTGGATTTAGTATTGCCCTCTCGTTATGCTTCATCATTGGTTTTAATTTAATGGCTTATTCATATCAAAAAGCTGGTGTTGCACTAACGGCCATCGTGGCTAAAATGAGTTTAATTCTACCCGTAATATTTGCTGTTGCAATCTATAATGAGTCTCTACCAATACTAAAAATATTAGGTATTATATCTGCCATAGCAGCGATAATCTTAGTCAATCTACCGAGTGATGATGAACAAAAAATTAGTCTTTCAAAAGAAATTCTAATTCTACCAATTCTTGTTTGGTTATTGAGTGGTATAATAGAAATCATTCTTTACTATGTCCAAGTGGAAGAATATGTCACAAATGACTCTATTATCTTTGTGTCGACTTCATTCGCATTTGCTGCGATTCTAGGTTTTTTATTTAGTAGCTACCGAGCAGTAGCAAAAAGAATCTATCCAAAATGGAGGGATTTGTTAGGTGGAATCGCTTTGGGTCTTCCAAATTTTCTCACTATTTATCTACTTCTTTACTTATTAGAAAAAGGTTGGGAAGGAACAGTTCTGTTCCCAATCAACAATGTGAGTGTTTTGCTCTTGACCACCATTGTTGGGGTCGTATTCTATCAAGAAAAAGTAAATAGACTTAAAAGTGTTGGTCTTATCCTCTCTTTAGTTGCAATCGTGCTTATTGGAATGAATGTATAACCATTTGATGATTTTATTTGATGTGGATAACTTTACCTGAAATCAATTCTTGATCACTCTCTATTTGGTAATAATAAATACCAGCATTTGGAAGGTCCATTTCTTTTATTTCCCACAAGTGTTTTCCTTCATTCAAATAGACACTCTCTTCATATACAACTTTGCCTTCTGAAGAATAAATTAACTTTTTCAAAATACCATTTTCTCTAGAAGCAAATGAAATCGTCGTATTGAAGTAAAATGGATTTGGGTGAGCTTCAAGAAAATCTAGAACTGGTTCATTATCAAAGGATAATATCATTTCAACCTTTTTACCGTCTTTCTGAAATGCAACTGTCGGTGTAATATCGGAAGAAAGAGACAGCCCTTGTTGTAGTGTGGTTTTTTGATTAGCTCTTAATCTTAATGTAAATGATTCTGAATTAGTAAAATGATCCGAACTCCCTGTCCAAGCTAATGTGAGCGCGTTTTTATGAATACCAATATTCGATTCAGAGATCTCTATATCAGAACTAAAGATCCCTACAAATTCCAACTCTACTACATCCATAGTTAACTGAAATGCACTGAGTTCATTGATAGATGATAGAACAATCGGTACATCTACAATTTCATTTTTAAGTAATCTTTGATCCTCAATTGTCAATAATGATTTAGTCTCACTTCTAGATCCAGTCATTCCTGAATGCGATAATACGTCTCCACTTACATCTCCAATTTTTATCCCTATTAAGTCCTGCAGAATGGGTGTGCTACTTCCTTCAATATGAACAGTCTCATTCATTATAACTGGAACAGAATGATGCTCAAAGTCTAACTCATCTGTGAATCTCCATGACGTATTATTTTGAAATGAATCCTCTATCCCTAGAATCACTCTTCTCAAAGCCAATAAATCAAGAATGTTAATTCTATCATCCTTATTTATATCAGCCGCAACAAGCTGATAAGGAGATTCTAAATCCTTTATTCCTAAAATGTGATTCTGAATATGCAATAGGTCTAAAGCACTCACTCCATTAAGAACATCATCATTTTTAAATGCTGATAACATATAGTTCTTTCCAATTACATTTTCTTCAAATGAAAACAACCCATTTCTTTCTGTCATCATTGACTTTCCAGAGAGGTTCACTTGGACTAGTTCCACTTCATCGCCTTTTTCAGTAATGATGGCACCACTAATAAGCATAGTTTCTTTTTCTTCTTCATCGCACATTTCATGATCACCGCTTATTCGTATACTCACCTCACAAAATGATTCATTTGATAATGAATCAACGGCATACACCATGGTAGTAAAATCTCCTCCTTCGGCTGATACTACATCTGAGCAAGTAATTGTCAGATATGGGTCATAGAAACCATCTTCATCTTTAAACCAAACATCTACTTCACTTCCCGAACAAGCAAATGCTTTTGCTAGATCAGAAGCCCAAATCCTTACTTCTCCATGAGACGAAAAATTATGAGTGCTAATTGCGGAATGACATTGGATAATTGGAGCTTTGGTCGAACTGAAAATCACTTTGGTGAGTTCCTCTGATTTATTATTGCAGCCATCTACAACTCTCCATTTCAGGTGATAGGTTTCACCGACCTTTCCTTTTAACAAGTAACTCACCACACCTTGATCATCAGAAACTATAGGCATCCATTCGAGACCATATTTATCTCTAATTATTTCATATTGATCATCTACTACATTAATTTTTATCACTTTAAGTTCCCAACTAATAGAAGCCAAATCGTTAACTAATTCTCCACAATAATCCTGAGCTGAAGCTACCACCTCTAATAGTCCATCACAACTACTTGATTCAGAATAATCAGAGCCTACTACATCTACAATTATTTGTTTTTCTACACTTATTTGTGGTGGGGACTGGTCGATTATTCTGATCTCTTGTATAAAAGTGTAATACCCATCTGCTTCACTTCCAGAAAGCTTAGTAGAAAACCAAGCTTCATCATTGCAAATGTCTTTTACATATATTTCCTTTTCTTGGTTACTGTCTCCTTTTTTAGAATCATAAGAGCACCAATCAATAACTACCCAATTTCTCAAAATTGTCCTACAAGAATGACTATTAAATATAAAACTTTGATCTTCAAAGGTCTTTCCAATCAAACCACAGCCAGGATCAATCCATGAAGGCTCATTGAAAGACACTAGTTCACATTCGCCAAAGGGCAACATTTTGGAATTTTGAAAAATTGCCTTTTCGACGTCTATTGAATGCTGATATTTCTCATACTCTTCGAAACTAAATTTCGAGCATAAACCATGAGCATTTTCAGCTTTGATAAGTATGTGCTCTTTATCAATTCCTATTTCTCTTAAAGACTCACCGTTAAAGTGTAATGGCCATTTTATGGATTCTGGATCGAATTGCGATTGATTGGTAGCAACATCATTTCTAATTGTTATTATCTGGTTGCATTTGGTAGAGGATCCCACAACCGACCATTCTCTAGTGATAAAGCCAATATAACAAAGGTCATCCACATGATATTCATCTGTATAAGTAAGTTCAAAATCTGAACATATTAAAGAAGAATATGGATAACCCAAATGCTCAGGAAGTATAGGGTCATCACAACTGATCACGACGTCCTCACAATCTAAAGATGGTTCATTTTTATTCTCTACTTGTATAATAGAAATGCATTTTCCTTGATTTCCACCATCATCAAAAAAAGTCAACTCAACTGGAATGTACTCACCAATATCATCACAACAGAACTCTATATAATCTGTCCCTATGAACTTTAGGGCGTTCCCTCCACAAGTAAATTTACTGTCTTGTCTTCTTGCTAATGTCAGAATAATGTCTCCACATTCATCATAAGAAGAGTGATCAAAAGCACTCACAGGAACTTGACTAATTCCTCCATCCAAAAGAGCATTCGCTTCAATCAAAGTTGTCCTTATGGTATCTTGACAAAGAGCAATGGGTTCTGATTTGTCTAAGACTACTAAAAATAAAGAATGAACATTCGAGTTGCCACATTCATCATATGCGGTTATTGATATCTTAGAACTCCCTGGACCAACATTTCTGACAATACGTGGATATACAGAATCAAAATAGGCTTCTTGATTATCTATCGCGTATTCTAGGCGTATGGACTCAATTGGAGAACAATTATCACCCATCTCGTCAAATATGGGAATTTCAAAATCAACACTACAATCATATGGAGATCTAATTTCCAACAGTCTAAATATCTTGTCTAGATCAATAGACACATCAAGATCACTTGCATCTAATGTGTCACTATCTATTACAATTTGATTGTCATTTATGGCTTCTGCATTTACTGAAACCACTCCAAAGTCAGGACCTCTTTTGTCACTAACGTCAATAAGTCTTGTGCTATCAAAATAAGACTGTGTGCACCAATCCAAAACGCTCCAGGTTCTAGTTATTCTAGATTCATTTGCACAAGTCTGAATAAAAGTATCCTTATAAGAAATAGGCAAATGACAATCAATCGTATCATTAGTCAGTAGGATCGTATCATTTACATTATTGATATAATATGGGCCTGCAAAATGTTTTCCGTAAGAAGCAACAATCTGATCAACGGGTGCTTGCAATGCTACAGAATCACAAGCTAGGACCAGTTTAGGAGATGGCCAGAGAATGGAATCCAATGGAAGAGGTAGCTTATAATATACTTGTTTACAAATCTCATGAGTTTCAATTTGGTCATCTATGGTATCATCGAGAAGCCAAGATCTCATGTATTGAATTGAATCACACCCAATCTCCAAACTATCTATTTTGAGATAAATATCAAAAGCATCTGCCGTCATTCCAGGCCAGCAATTATCTGTAAATAAAGGCTCGTGGAAAAATACAGAATCGAGGCAGACAAACTTACATGAATCAGGGGCACTTCCGACTATTAGATTACTACTTATAGAGGCATCACATGGACAACTTTTAGCTTGTGGAGGTAGCTTATCTTCGACAGTTAGATACCCCCAACATCTTCCTAAAGTACAAGTATCTATAACCTCAAATATCAATCTATCCCCCACATATTGATGAAGAGAATCCATCTCCACCACCTCAGATTCTTCAGTTTGTAGTTCCAAATCAAAATATATAGGTTCTATGGCTCCTGCATAAAAAGCAGTTATATCTATATCTTCTATATTACACTCTTCCCCCAATGCTACATTGACCTGATCGTTACAAATTATACTCTTACCTGCATCTGGATGAACTCCAACAGTTATTGGAGCACTATTGCCTTTACAACCACCTCCACAAAGCGACTCTACCCAAATCGTCTGTGGACTGTTTGCTTTAGTTACCATTGGATCGTAACTGGATTGATTTGCTGCCAATATTGAACCTCCAGCACTTGGATCTCCATCATAGAAATTATAAGTAGCTGGAACTCCAAGTATGCTTATACTATCATATGCAATATCTTCATCCGTAGCATCCAAAAACATGCTTATCCTTATGGTAATACTATCACCAGCTGTATCAATTGGTACAGAAAATCTTTGAAAATCTCCTGTAACTTCTGCACCTTCTCCATCACCATCAAAATTTGTGTCAACAAATGGTGCTGATCCTGAATTTCCTCCATCACTTTCTATATGCAGCAGATCAATAAAAGAACCATCATCTATGGAATAATCAAAATGTACAAAATCCTCTTTGTTCCAATGATTAGTAGATCCTCCACTGACATCAGCCTCGGCTAGAAATACTGAAAAAGTTAAATCACAAAGGCCTTTTATACTATTAGTTGGAAAAGTCATTGTGGCAGAAGCAGATATCGTAGATAGATTCTTATTCAAGTCTGATGCCCCAAACCAATATTCTCCTTGTACATTGCCAAAGGATATAGATGTACTGCGAATGTTACTTCCATCAGTTCGGATTAAAAAGTGTTTCCCTTGACTTGAAGACGAAACTGATGTGTCACCCAAAGTGGTAAATGTTTCTCTATCGAGAAAATATCTAGTTCCCAATCCATCTGTTTCAAAATTCTCTACAAGAACATCAGGATCAGCATGTTCTGGAACTATGTTCGTAGACTTCTGACCATCATA
>DKPS01000081.1 GCA_002471345.1 Saprospiraceae bacterium UBA7328 | reverse complement strand
AGCTTCTGAAGGAGTAGGATCTGGATTTAAGGGTGTATCATCTGAAAATCAATTGTTTTGGACAGCAGACAACTATTTGGTATTCCCTTATGAGGGTGATGGGTGGACACATTTGTGGAGTCTTTCTTTGAGTATGTCAGAAGTCAAAAACATTACCCCAGGAGAACATGAGGTCCAGTTCGTGAGCTTTGGTCCCAATAAGAAATCAATTTATTTTTCTTCCAATAAGAATGACATCGATAGACAGCACATTTGGAAAGTAGTGCCAAGTTCAGGTAAATCTACTTTAGTCTCCGGTAATAAAGGAATACAATGGTCTCCAGTTGTTACAAAAAAAGGAGCAGTATTTAGCCTTGCTAGTGGAGGAACCCAACCTGCTCATGTCACTAGAGTGAAATCAGAAGAACTTGCTCCTGTATTGATCTCTGATTTTCCATCTAGAGACTTAATAGAACCAGAACAGATCGTCTTCAAGACAGAAGATGGGATTTCCATTCATGGTCAACTTTTTAAGCCCAAAGAAATGAAAAGTGGTGAAAAGCGTCCCGCTGTCTTATTCTTCCATGGAGGCTCAAGAAGACAAATGCTTCTTGGATTTCATCACCGAGGATATTATCACAATGCATATGCTCTGAATCAATATTTGGCAAGTCAAGGATACCTTGTATTATCAGTAAATTACAGAAGTGGTATAGGTTATGGAATGGAATTTAGAGAAGCTTTAGATTATGGTGCAAAAGGAGCGAGTGAGTTTCGTGATGTAATGGCAGCAGGAGAGTATATGAAATCGAGAGCGGATGTAGACGGCAGTAAAATTGGGCTGTGGGGAGGATCTTATGGTGGTTATTTGACAGCCTTAGGACTAGCAAAGGCCTCCGATTTATTTGCTGCAGGAGTTGATATTCATGGAGTACACGATTGGAATGTGGTGATTAAAAACTTTGTGCCTTCGTATAATTTTTTAGAAAATGAAGAACAAACTAAATTGGCTTATGAATCTTCACCTATGCCTTATGTAAAAGACTGGAAGTCTCCAGTACTACTAATTCATGGAGACGATGATAGGAATGTTCCTTTCAGCGAAACTGTAGACATAGCTGAAGCACTAAGAAGAAACAAGGTTTACTTTGAGCAGTTAATTTTCCCAGATGAAGTTCACGGCTTTCTTAAGCATAAAAATTGGGTAGATGCTTTCGAAGCAACTGCAGATTTTTTTGATAGATTCTTGAAGAAGTAAAATCTCAAATTTTGTACTTCTCACTTCTGGATACACAGTTCAAAATATGAGGGTCTTTCACCAGACAGCGAAGCAATCTGAGTACTGACGCCTTACTCTTTCCCTGGTCTGTATTTCGATTTTGCTCTCTTTTCTACATCTTCTTTGTAGAATGCGACATTTTTAAAATTGGCATCGGCATATAATTGTGCTTGATCATAGAAGTGAGGAGATTCAGGATCACCACTTTGGCCACCTGCTAACATTGACTTTGCCTTCACCTTTTCTCCAAATTCCACAGCGGCGATGAAGCTATTACCTCTTGTACCATATATCTTTTTAGTATTGTTATTATATCTCTCTCCATAAGCTGCCAATGCTCCCCATCGCCCTGAAGCAAACCCAACAGCAATGCTCGGAGCGTCATCGTCAAAAGGTTGCCTGATATCACCATTTATTCTTTGGAATCTATGCACATCCCCCCAAGGTTTGTTCCAAGTGCCAAAGTCAGATTCTAACTTTCTGATCACATTGGTAAACAATGTTATCCTTTCGGATAATGGTGATGTACTACCTGCATGAGTAAGAAATTCCATAGGAGTACTTCCTTCAGGTCGATCCCCATTTCTATAAAACTCAGTGCCATAATAATGAGCTAAAGTCATGGCCACAGACTCCTTAGAAGTCTTATAATCCCATTTTCTTAAAACCTCGATAGGATCTTTGAGTTGAGTTGATTTATCACTTTCATCATAGGCTTGGACTAGTCCCGGAATCAATGCCTCAAAGGCAGGTAAAAAAGGGTCATGGGCTAGCTGGATCAGGTTATCCAATGTAAAGTCATTCTTATTGGTCAGGAGGTCTATAGCATGGACACCTCTGAAGTTTTCTCTGTCAATAGACATGTATCCCGGATAATTTTCTCGCTTAGGGCTGTATTGAGCAGCTGAGGTATATGGAGTAGAATTACAGTTTTGAATCCATCCATTATCGGGATTGAGAACCAGAATATTCTCATCTACAGTATGTAATCCTTGCCAGTCTGTTTTTGGATCACTACCATCTACAGGTTTGGAATAGTCAAAGGCTTCATCTCGTTTAGGCACGAAGTTTCCATGGAAATAAGCTACGTTTCCTTCTGCATCAGCATAGACTGTATTATTTGAAGAATTGGTTCTTATGTCCATCATTTCCCTAAATCCTTTATAACCTGATTGTTTTGTTCTTATAAAAGATTGTTGAAGTGCTTTAGCTGGGGCCCACATCATGGCTGAGGATATCCAATTATCTCCTTCCATATGTGTGATAGGGCCGTGATGGGTACGATGGATAGGAAATGTTTTTGTGCTAAAGCCATCACCATCTTTATAAGATAGAGTGGTGTTTGAAGATGTTACTGGTCTCAGCTCTTCTCCATATTCATAGAATAATTTTCCATCAACTTTAGCAATTTGCTCCTTGAACTGATCCATCACATCTGTATACGTGGAAGTATGCATCCATCCTGTTCTTTCATTGAATCCTTGGTACACAAAAAACTGCCCCCACGTCACTGCTCCATATGCATTCAGTCCTTCTTCACTGACTACGTGAACTTCACCTCTGAAATAAAATGAAGTATGAGGATTGATCAATAACAGACTGTTTCCAGATTCTGTCAATTTACCTGAGATAGCGATTCCATTTGAGCCTTGAGGTTCTGCCATTTCTTTTTCTTTTTCCAGTTCTGCACTTTCTAAATGGGGTAGGGGAAGGCCATTTTCATAAAAGGACTTAATCTTAGACGTAGATATTCTTTCGATATCCCCACCAATAGAGCCTTCGCTGAAGTACATAGGCATCCATGGCTCGAAATGAGTCAAAAGCCTAGGCTTTACTTCTGGATGAGATTTTAGGTAAAAGTTGATGCCATCTGCAAAAGCAACACAAAGTTTTTGAAGCCATTCTGGGCTATTATTGAAATACTCCTTTGCCTCATTCTCAGACATAAAGAGTTTTGCTCTCAGATCGCTGTAAATTGCTTCTTCTCCTTCTACCTCTGCCAATCTTCCTGTAGCCCAAATATAATTTTGCTCTACTCTATTAAAATCATCTTCACATTGAGCATATAATAATCCAAATACTGCATCAGCATCTGTCTTCCCATATATATGTGGAACCCCAAAATCATCACGGATAATTTCAGTATTAGCTTGATGTGATTCCCATCTTTCTTCTTCAGTGGGTTCTGACGTCTTTTCAGTGGATTCCGAACATCCAATGATCAGGAATAACATTAGTACTGATAATCTATACATTTTCAATGTTGATTTGAATTGATAATTGAATACAAAAAATGAAGGTTTTGATTCATCATATGATGGCTAAAAATACGAAAGGCTCTTCACAATCTACCTTCATGTTCAAATAGTAAATATGTGCTAAAAGAATAAGTAGCTATTTCTCAAATAACTGAATTCTATTTCCGTCAGGATCAAGTAGAACTACCATTTTTTTATTTGTAATAGAATCTGTAACAACACTGCCGACTAAATTGACTTCGAAATGTTTCAAATGGTCTATCCACTCATCAAAATGATCAACAGAGAATCCAAATTTGAACAGTCCTTTTATTTTGGTTTTCGGAGGAAAATTAGAGAGTAATTCTTTAGTGCTTTGAGCAGATTTTAGCTCGATTAACTCAAGAGCGTTATGTTCATTTGATAAATTGGCTTGCCTTAATCCCATATCTTCACGCTTCTGCAAATTCAAAGTTTCATACCCTAACAGGTCTTTATACCATTGGATTGAAATATCTATGTCATCTACAATGATGGCTGTAAAAGAAGATTCTATTTGTGAAGGAATATTTGATTGACTGTGGATAAAAGAATTACATAAGATCAGCAACAAAATCAAGTAAATGTAACGCATCACTTTTGGAATTTTAATTGGAGAAATAATTATAGAACGAAGGCGTAAAAGTTAATATTTTGGATTCTTAAGGCTCTATGATATTAAACATTTCTTCAAAGGGAGTCTCCATTAATTTCTGAAAGTCAGTATAGTCACTTCTCTTTCCTTCTATTTTGATATCTCCTGATAATACCTTTCTTAGTCCAGTTGTTTTCTTCGTGATAATATCATTGAACACACTTTTATTCATGGTTATAGTTGCATTTGCATTCTCTGCAAATACTCCAGGTCTATTATGTAAAACATCATTTTTTAAATAGAGAGAGATGGTCTGATCTATGTCAGGAAAGACCATATTAAATACATATTCTTTTCCATTGATTTTAGATCTATCCAATCTTACAGCCATGTAGTCATAAAAATTCTCTAATGTGAGGTTGACCAAAATATCATCTTTTGATGTTAGGCCTTTGAAATGCTTTTGAGTAATTCCTTCTCTAAGCTCTTGAGCACCAGTGAGGTAGAAATTCCGCCAAGGTCCAGATTCTGAGACAATTCCTAAATTGGTGTATACTTCAGCTAGTTTGTTCCTAGCAGTTTGATTTTTTGGCTCTGCGAAAACAATATGATTCAACATAGTGGCAGCCCATCTTAAATTCCCTTTGTCTATATCGCTTTGAACTAATTCTAGAACATTTTGAGACCCTCCCATATATTCAATATACTTTTTGGATTCAGCTTCTGGCGGCAAAGCATTAAGATTAGCAGGATTAGCATCAAACCACCCATAGTAAAGTTGATATTGAGCTTTGACATTGTGACTGAGTGTACCATAATATCCACGATTAGCAAAGACCGATGAAAGTGAATTGGGGAGCTTTACCATTTCGGCTATCTCCAACATCGTGTATCCTTGGTTAGCTCTGTGTAAAGTCTCATCATGTACAAACTTGTATAAATCTCTTTGCTTTTCCCATAATTCAAGAATCTCTTCTCTTCCCCAAGTGGGCCAATGATGGCTTCCAAAGCTTACTTCAACTTCATCGCCAAAAAGCTGAATGGTCTGATCTATATATTCTCCATTTAAGCCCATTTCT
>DKPS01000013.1 GCA_002471345.1 Saprospiraceae bacterium UBA7328 | reverse complement strand
AAAACTTGACATCTTCAATAGATGTTTCCTTTGTAAAAAAGTATAAGGTATTAAATAAGAAGGAGCTTGCCATATGCCGATCATTTCTTGCAAAAAATACTAATGCAGAGGAAACTTGCTTTTTAGAGTATATGGAAAATAAATCTTCTACTTCATCATCACAAACATTGAAAATTAATTCAGGATCTTCATTAGTGTTTAGGTAGTTTAAAAATTCGTCCCGCCCCACTACAATATCTACATTATCGGGTTGTTGACTGAGTCGCTGAATAGTTTTACTAAGCAGTTTTGCCGATTTTTTTGAAACAGAAACGATGAGCACATTCATGAAACTCTAAAATAAGAAAACTTAAGAACTAATTTTTTAGGAATAAGCTGATTAAATGTTTTGTTTGATTAATTAAAAAAAAGAGGACTATTTCTTGTAGAATTTTAGGAAGTGTATATTTGTATGGTGTTAAAAATTAAAAGCCCTACCGAAGCAGGGCTTTTTCCAAACCAAACCAACAATATGAATTATTGATACCTCTAATTTATACATACAATGAATATTGTTGAACACATGTTTTCTGAAACGGTATAATAACATTCTGAATCGGGAAATAATGAAACCAAATGGAAACTATGAAAATAAAACCTGCTTTACCAAAAGGAATGAGAGATTTTTTGCCCGCGGATGTGCGCAAAAGACAATACATCATTCAGACGATTAAGGAATCTTTTGAATTATTTGGTTTTCAAGCTATAGAAACTCCGGTAATGGAGAATCTAAATACGCTTGTAGGTAAGTATGGAGATGAAGGAGATAAGCTTTTGTTTAAAGTGCTAAACTCTGGAGATTACTTAAAAAAGCTGACCAGCAATGATTTGGGAGATACGGAATCAAGAAAGTTAACTCCTAAAATATCCGATAAAGGATTGCGATATGATTTAACGGTGCCGCTTGCTCGATACGTAGTGCAGCATCAGAATGATATTAGCTTTCCATTTAAGCGATACCATATTGCTGCAGTATGGCGAGCAGATCGACCACAGAAAGGTCGTTATCGAGAATTTTTCCAATGTGATGCAGATATTATAGGCAGCAAGAGCTTATATAATGAAGTGGAATTGATTCAAATCTATTCAAGAGTTTTTGAAAAGTTAAAATTAGCGGTCACAATTAAATACAACAACAGAAAAATTCTTATCGGTTTGATGCAGGCACTTGGTTTATCTGGCAGGGAACAGGATGGTATTGTACTATTAGATAAATTGGATAAAATTGGCATTGATAGGGTGCTCGAAGAGTTTAAAGCGCTTGGATTAAGCCAAGATCAGTTGACCCTCTTTAAGACAGTTGTAAGTGAAAATGATATACATGCCTTACCTCATTCTGAATTGATTCAACAAGGTATCGAAGAATTAGAGTTTGTAAAGAAGTTTAATATTCCTTCTTCAGAATTTGATATTACGCTAGCGCGTGGGCTTGACTATTATACTGGATGTATTTTTGAAGTAGTAAGTAATGAATACGAAATTGGAAGTGTTGGTGGAGGTGGTCGATATGATAACTTAACGGAGATGTTTGGAAAGTCAGATTTAACTGGTGTTGGTATTTCTTTTGGATTAGATCGTATTTATGATGTTTTGGAAGGATTAGCTCGTTTTCCTGAAACGCTTAATGTAAGCTCTAGTTTAATGTTTGCTCATTATGATGATGTGAATCAGTCCTATGCATTTGAAGCCTTAGGTAAACTTAGAGCAGCTGGAATTTCGGCTGAGTTATATCCAGATAAAGCTAAATTTCAGAAACAAATAAAATATGCTAACGATAAAGGAATCTCATTTGTAGCTATAGTAGGTGATAATGAAATGAAGAATGAAACTTTCATGTTGAAGAACATGGAAACAGGCGAACAAGAGGAGATGACAATCCAAGCACTTATTAATTATTTAAATTCCATTAAATAAAGTTTATGGAAATATCAAACAATTCAATAAGTATAGCGGATATAGCAGGCGTATTGAGCACTAATGGCAAGTTAAGCCTCGGAGAGGATGCCAAGGCCAATATTCTTAAGTGTCGAAATTACTTGGATGAAAAAATGAAAGAAGAAGGGGCGAAGTATTACGGAGTAAATACTGGCTTTGGTTCTTTGTGTGATGTTGAAATTTCTAAAACCGAAATTAATCAACTTCAAGAAAATTTAGTCAAGTCTCATGCGTGTGGAATGGGAAAGACTGTTCCTATGGAGATTGTTCGGATAATGTTAATTCTAAAAATCCAATCCCTGGCCTATGGTCATTCTGGAATAGCGCTGAAAACAGTGGAAAGGCTTATCGATATGTTTAATGCGAACGTTATTCCTGTTATATATACCCAAGGATCTTTGGGCGCAAGTGGCGATTTAGCTCCCTTGGCACATTTAAGTTTGCCCATTTTAGGTAAAGGCGAAGTATGGTATAATGCTGAAAAAATAAATGGTGAATCATTAGAAAAACGACTTGGATGGGAACCTTTAAAGTTACAATCTAAAGAGGGTCTGGCCTTACTAAACGGCACACAGTTTATGTCCGCTTACGGCACCTTTCTAGTGATGGAAAGTGAGAAAATAATCAATCGAGCGAATACTGTAGCAGCGGCCTCAATTGACGCTTATGATTGTCGAATAGAACCTTTTAATAATCTCGTTCATCAAATAAGACCGCATCAAGGTCAAATAGATACCGCAGCATTTATTTTAGGAAATCTTCAGGGAAGTGAAATTGCTGGTCAAGAAAAGAGCCAAGTTCAGGACCCATATTCTTTTAGATGTATTCCTCAAGTGCATGGGGCTAGTGCGGATACCTTAGGATATGTGAAGCGAGTTATTACCACGGAGATTAATAGTGTGACTGATAATCCTAATGTTTTTCCAAATGAAGACGAGATTATTTCAGCGGGTAATTTTCATGGTCAACCCTTGGCATTAGTTTTGGATTTTTTAAAACTTGCCTTAGCCGAATTAGGAAGTATCAGTGAGAGAAGAACCTATTTGTTGTTATCTGGGAATAGAGGCTTACCTGTTTATTTAAGTCGGAAGCCTGGTTTGAATTCAGGCATGATGATTCCTCAGTATACAGCAGCTTCTATTGTCTCTAAAAACAAGCAGTTGTGCACGCCAGCTTCTTCGGATAGTATACCGAGTAGCAATGGACAAGAAGATCATGTAAGTATGGGCGCCAATGCTGCAGTTCAGTGCACAGAAATAATGGATAATGTTAAAAGTATCATAGCGATTGAGTGGATGACTGCTGCTCAGGCTTTAAGCTTGAGAAAGCCTTTGAAAAGCTCGCC